>CAXUCQ010000021.1:0-17121 GCA_964249295.1 uncultured Armatimonadales bacterium
ACCGTCGGTGCTGCTGAAGTGGACCGTCCCCGCGTAGCCGGTCGCCACGTTGCCGAACTGGTCCCTGGCCGTCGCCGTGACGCTGAACGGTGCGCCCGCCGTGGCGCTCGCCGGGGCCGACAGCGTCAGGGTGGACGCCGCCGCTGCTGTGATGATGACGGGGGCCGAGCCGGTGACGCTCGGATTGAGGCTGCTGTCCGTGACGGTGATGTGTTTCGTGCCGGACGTCTGCAGCGTGATGCTGAAACTGGCCGTGCCGGAGGTGAAGGACAGCGCGGACGGCAGAAGTGACCCGCCGACGGTCGCCTGCGGATCGTCACTGGTGATCTGGGCCGTGCCGTTGTAGGCCGTCACAGTGTTCCCGCCGGCATCCAGGGCGGTGACGTTGACGGTGAACGGCTGTCCGGCGACCTGGGGCGTCGAAGGCGGGACCACGGAGAAGCGGCTGATGCCGCCCGCCCCGACGGTGATCGTCGCCGCTGCCGAAGCGAGGCCTGTTGAAGACACGGTGAGGGTCTGTGACGGCGCGGTGTCGAGGGTGACGGAGAACGTCCCCTGGCCGTTCGACAGCGGGCTGTCGGGCGGCAGATTGGCCATGCCGCTGGCGACGCTGAAATGAACCGTCGGACTGGTGCCGGCGACGTTCCCGAACGCGTCCTGCGCCTGGACGGTCACCTGGAACGGGCTGCCCGCCGTCGTGTTGACTGGGACCGAGACGAAGACGAGCTTCGTCGCCGCGCCGGCGACGATGATGATGTTGTTCTTTGTCCCCTGGATTCCCTGATTGACCGTATCCTGGGCCGTGATGGATTGACTGCCGGATTTGCCGAACGTCGCCTGGAAGGTGCCGACGCCCGCGCTGAGCGTGTGAGCCGCGCTGAACGTCGCGCTGGCATCAGTGCTGCTGCTGAGCTGGACGGTGCCTCCGAAGGTCGGGTCCGTGTTCCCGAAAGGGTCCTGCGCGGTGACGGTCACGGGGAACGCCGTCCCCGCCGTCAGACTTGGCGGCGTCGGTGGGACGCTGACAGCCAGTTGGGTCGCCGAGGCGGCGGTCACTGTGACCATCGCGCTGCCGGGGGTCGGGGTGGAGCTGCCCGCGTCGGCGACGGTGATCGTCTGTCCCCCCGCCGCCTTCAGGGTTACGGAGAACGTCCCCGCCCCGCTAGTGAGCATGCTGTTGCCGGGCAGGACGGCGTTCGGCCCGCCGCCGCTGAACCGGACCGGACCCGTGTAGCCCGTGGCGACGTTGCCTTCGCCGTCTTTGGCCGTGACCGTGACGTTGAACGCCGTCCCCGCCGTAGCGTTCGACGGGGCCGACAGCGTCAAAGTCGCGGGACCGCCGGCGGTGACGGTGATCATGGCCGTCGTGCTGAGGCCGCCGTCGTGGGCGGTGAGCGTCTGCGAGCCGACCGTCTTGAGCGTGACGGCGGAGAAGCTCGCCGCGCCGCCCGTCAGCGTCGCGCTCGACGGCACGAACGTCGCCGTGTCGCTGCTGCTCAGCGTCACGGTGTCGCCCGAGGTTGGGTTGCCAAACGGATCGGAGCCTTTCACCGTCACGCCGAACGGCGTTCCCGCAGTGGCCGAGGTGGGGACGGAGCTGAACGCGATGCCGCTGGTCCCAGCGGCAGACACCGAGATGTTGCCACTGGTACCTGTGATGCTGCCGTCGGCGAGCGTGATAGTTCTGTTGCCGGCTGATTTCAGCGTCACGCTGAAAGGCGCGGCGACGCCGTTCGTGAACGTGACGGTCGGCGGCGAAGGCAAGCCGATCTGTGTGTCGGTACTGGTGATCGTCGCGGTGCCGTTGTAGGAGGTGGCGACATTGCCGTACATGTCCAACGCCTTCGCCGTCGGGCTGAGGGCGTTGCCCGCGGTGACGCTTCCCGGCGCCGAAACGCTGAAAGATTTCGCCACCGCCGGGTTGACGGTGATGCCGCCGCTGGTTCCGGTGACGGTCCCCGTGGCACCCGGACCCGAGGCCGTGACGGTCTGCGTGCCGGTGCCGACCGTCTTGAGGGTGACGGAGAAGTTCCCCACGCCATTCGTGAGCATCCCGCTCGATGGCGCGAACGTCGCCGCCGGGTCGCTGCTGCTGATCTGGACCGTCCCCGTGTAGCCCGTGTCCGTCGTGGTCGGCCCCACCGGCGGGGTGATCACGGCAGTCACAGTGGCCGTGACCTGGCCGCCTGCGGTCACGGTCGTTGGATTGACGGAGACCGTGAAGCCGGTGGCGAGCGTATCGGCGAAGGCCGCTTTCGGCTGCAGCGCCGCCGATCCGACGAGGGCGAACAGAAGCCACAGCGCGAAGCGCCGGGCGAGGCGGGAGTTGGACATGGCGGTATTACCTTTACGTGCTCATGCGGGTTGAAGGCGGAATGAAGGCGCCCGGCTAATCCGGGCCGGATTAGCCGGGACTGATAGGCGGGCTGCTCGCCAGAACGGCGTACAGGCCGGTCCCCTGGAACGTGTTGATCGTCGTCGTGAGGGTCGTCGTCGCACCGCTCGTGGTGATGGCGAAGCCGCCGGCGACCGGGCTGACCGGCTGAAAGGTGGTGCCGTCATAGTAGAAGATGTTCAGCGTCTGCGGGTCGAAACTCCCGGTCGGGAAGGTCACAGTCAGGGTGATGGCCGCGGGGAACTGGAACGCGCTGTTGGGTCTGGTGAGCTGATACGCGCTCCCAGGGACATAGCCCAGCCCCGCCGGGAAGGTCTTGCTGCCGGACGGCGAGGCCAGGCCTTGCAGGCGCGGGTCGGAGTCCGACACGGCTCTGGGCGTGGGGAAGAACACGGGCTGGGACAGGTTGGTGGCCGTCAGAGTCAGCCGTCCGCCGCCCGACGCGGCCTGGGCCGACACGGTGTTCGTGCCGTTGCCCGCCGGGAACCCGGTCGCGACGACGCTCGAGCTGCCGCCGCCGCACCCCGTCGTCAAGCCGGCCAGCAAGGCCGGGAGCAGGAGGGCCGCTGCCGCGCTCCAAAGCCGTGACCGTGTGAGTGAGAAATACCTGCGTCCCATAATCGCTCCGTGACCTTTCATGCGGCATCATCCCGGCGGAAGGGCCGGGGTGGCGCGGGAACATCGCTGCTAAATCCGTCGTTGGCCTGACTGGGGTGTCGGACGGCGGAGCGCGGCGGAGGCGGAGAGGGGCCGGATCGGGGCGATCTCTGAAACGACCTCTGCGGCGCCTTGCCGTACACAGCACTGCAGCCCGTCGACGCGGCCCCGAGACAGCAAGCCGGGAAGGGGGATTTGAACGCCCGCTCGTCGCGCGTCCTCTGCGTCTATTGTAACGGACGGCCTCTCGATTGTCAAGGGCTTCGCAGAAATAGTCGAAACAAAAGCCCGACAGGCGCTCGCCCGTCCGGCTTCCTCCACTCCGCGCCCATGCCCCGATGCCTTCTCGGAGGGGATCACTCCACCGTCGGAAACGCACCTAACTGGGAGCGGACGGCGGCAAAAAAGCCCGCCCGGAGGTGCCGGGCGGGCGGTGTGCTTGACGTTCGCCGCGACGCTTAGGCGTCGTAGTACAGGAAGAACTCGTAGGGGTGGGGCCGCAGGGCCACGCCCTCGACCTCGCGGACGCGCTTGTAGTCGATGTAGGTCTGGATCAGACTCTCGGTGAACACGTCGCCTTTGAGCAGGAACTCGTGGTCGGCCTCCAGCGCGTCCAGGGACTCGGGCAGCGAGCCGGGCGTCTGGGCGATGCCCTTCTTCTCCTCGGGGGCCAGCTCGTAGATGTCCTTGTCGACGGGCGCGGGAGGCATGATCTTGTTCTGGATGCCGTCGATGCCCGCCATCGCCATCGCCGAGAAGAGCAGGTAGGGGTTGGCCGTCGGGTCCGGGGCGCGGAACTCGACGCGCTTGCTCTTGGGGCTGCCGGCGATCGGGATGCGGACGGCGGCGCTCCGGTTCCGGGCCGAGTAGACCAGGTTGATCGGCGCTTCGTAGCCCGGCACCAGGCGGCGGTAGGAGTTCGTGGAGGCCGCGCCGAAGGCGAGCAGGGCGCGGGCGTGCTTGAGGATGCCGCCGATGTAGTACAGCGCCGTCTCGGACAGGCTGCCGTAGCCCTTCTCGTCGTAGAAGATGTTGGCGTTGCCCTTCCACATCGAGACGGAGCAGTGCATCCCCGACCCGTTGTCCTGGAAGATCGGTTTGGGCATGAACGTCGCCGTGTAGCCGTTCTGCGCGGCGGTGTTCTTCACGATGTACTTGTGCATCAGCAGCTTGTCGGCCATGTTGACCAGCGAGTCGAACTTGATGCCGATCTCGCACTGTCCCGATTTTCATTCCTCGTGGTGATGGTCGTCCAACTCGATTCCCGCTTCCAGCAGCGTCAGCACCATCTCGGAGCGCAGGTCGGCCAGCGTGTCGGACGGCGGGACGGGGAAGTAGCCCTCCTTGGTCCGCATCTTGTAGCCCAGGTTGGGCTTCTCGTCGCGCCCCGTGTTCCACGCGGCCTCGTCCGAGTCGATCGAGTAGAAGCCGCCGTTCGCGCTCTGCCCGTAGCGGATGTCGTTGAAGACGTAGAACTCGGCCTCGGGGCCGAAGTAGGCCACATCGGCGATGCCCGTGGACTGCAGGTACGCCTCGGCCTTTTTGGCGATGTTGCGCGGGTCGCGCGGGTACTTCTCGCGCGTGATGGGGTCCTCGACGTCGGCGATGATCGACAGGGTCGTCACCTCCGTGAACGGGTCCATGACCGCCGTGTCCGCGTCCGGGACCAGCAGCATGTCCGACTCGTCGATCGTCTGGAAGCCGCGCACCGAGGAGCCGTCGAACGGCAGCCCGACGGTGAACACGTCCTCCTCGAAGCGGTGCGCCGGCAGGGTGAAGTGCTGCCAGGTGCCGGGGACGTCGATGAACTTGACGTCCACGAACTTCACGTCTTTGTCCTTGATCAAAGCGAGTACGTCTTTCGGTGTCTTGGCCATCAGTGCAAGCAGTCTCCTTGGTGTGGTGTTTTGCCCGCCGCACGGGCGGGCGCGTGTCCGGCGAAAAGGATGCCCGGTCGTGGCCGCCGGGGAAGGGAAAGGTGCCGACGACAAAAAACGTCCCTGCGCCGTCGGCGACGGAAAGCTCTCGCTCCGCGTCGCCTCGGGCCATCCAGGAACGTCGGTGTTCGGATTATGGCGCTTGACCGCAACTCAGGTGAGTATACAGAAAAAGGCCGCCGTTGTCAAGGGCGTCGTCAAAGGCGTTGCTGCGGATGATCGAGAACGCCCGGCGACGGGCCGGACACGCGCTCCGAGCGATTGTCCGATGTGCTATAATGAAGTATCCACTCGGGAGGTACTCTGATTTGAAGCGGACTCTAGGACTTGTGACGGCGGCGGTGTTCGTCGCCGGAGCGGCGGCGCTCGGCCAGGAGAACACAGGCGGGGGCGCGACGGCGACTCCGCCCGACAACGCCTATTCGGTGATCGAGAACCCGGCCTCCTCCGGCAACGGCACCGACTCGGACGCCTACAAGAAAGGCGTCGCCGATTTCCAAGCCGGGCGCCTGACCGACGCCGTGACCGAGATGCAGGCCGTCGAGCAGAAGTACCCCAACAACGTCACCGCGCACAGCATCCTGGGCTACGTCTACCTCAAACAGAGTCACAGCCAGGACGCCGTGACCGAGATGGAGACCGTGGTCCGGCTGGCCCCGAGCGACCCCGGCGCCCGCAAAAACCTCGGGCGCGCGTACCTGCAGACCGGCCAGCCCGACAAGGCCGCCGGACAGTTCAACGCCGTCCTGGCCGCCTCGCCGATGGACACGGACGCCCAGTTCGGCCTGGCGACGGCCCAGGGCCAGTCGGGCCAGTACGCCGCCTCCGCCGCCACGTTCGAAAAGGTGGTCGCCGCCAAGCCGTCGGGTGTCGCCTACCAGAACCTCGGCGTCGTGCTGCAGAAGGGCGGGCGCAACGCCGAAGCCGCCGCCGCCTTCCAGAAGGCCGCCGACTTGGACCCCAAGAACTCGGTCGCCCTGCTGAACGCCGGTCTGCTCTACGCCCAGACCGGCGCCAACGACAAGGCCATCACGGATCTCAACCAGGCGATCGCGGACGACACGGACTACAAGTACGAGGCCCACCTGACGCTCGCCGAGGCCTACCACAACACCAACAACGACGCCAAGGCGATCTCCGAGTTCAACACGGCCGCGCAGATCCGCCCCACAGACCCGACGCCCCTGTTCAACCTGGCCGTGCTCCAGCAGCAGGCCGGGCAGACGGCGGACGCCGAACAGACCTATCAGAAGGTGATCGACCTCAAGCCTGCCGACACGCAGATCCTCACGCGGACGCAGACAAACCTCGGCCTCCTGCTCGCCAACGACGGCAAGGCCGATCAGGCGCTCCCGCTCCTGACGGCGGCGGCGCAGGCCGACCCGACCGCCGCCGCCCCGCACGCGGCGCTGGGGAACCTCTACGCCAAACAGGGCGACACCGCCAAAGCCACCCAAGAGCGCAAAGCGGCGGTCGCGCTCAACCCCAGCGACACCCAGACCCGCCTGCTGCTCGCCGACGAGTATTCCGCCCAGAGGCAGTACAGCGACGCGGCGGCCCAGTATGCGGCGGTCGTCCAGAGCGACCCGAAGAACACCGCCGACCTGAACGCGCTCGGCTCGGCCTACGCCGAGGCCGGCGACACGGCCCAGGCCAAGACCGCCTTCCAGCAGGCGCTGGCCGGCACCGGCACCGTCCACGACAAGGCCCAGGCGCAGAGCAACCTCGGCGTCGTGTACGAGAAGGAAGGGAAGAAAGCGGCGGCGATCGCCGCCTACAAAAAAGCCCTGGCGCTCGACCCCACACTGCCCGAGGCCAAAAAGAACCTGGCGCGGTTCCGCGCCAAATAAGCCGCGCCGGCCGGAACGGACCGTCAGGCCGAAACCAGGAGACAGAGGCGCGATGCAGACAATCGGCATCATGGCGAACGCGGGCAAAGAAGCCGCGCTGGACGTCGTCCGCTCGGCCACCCGGCATCTGCAGGAGCGCGGGGCGCGCGTCCTCTGGCAGCACTGGGTCGCCGACGCCCTCGGCGACCCTGGGCGCGGCCTTTCCGATGAAGGCGTGGTCGAGGCGGACGCCGTCCTGGTGCTCGGCGGTGACGGCACGATCCTGGCGACCGCGCGGCTCTGCGCCCCGCACGGGACGCCCATGCTCCCCGTCCACCTGGGCCACTTCGGCTTCCTGACGGAAGTCGCCCCCAAGGATCTTGCGCCCGCGCTCGACGACCTGCTTGACGGCGGGTACACGACCGAGGAGCGGATGATGCTCTGGGGCGAGGCCGTCCACGAGGGACAGGCGCAGGACCAGGCCTCGTTCCTGGCGCTCAACGACATCGTCATCGCCAACGGCCCGCTGTCGCGCGTCCTGCACCTGCGGATGCTCGTGGACGGCAAGTACGTGACCACGTATGCTGCGGACGGCGTCATCATGGCGACGCCGACCGGCTCGACCGCCTACTCGCTGTCGGCCGGCGGGCCGCTGGTCCACCCGAGCCTGCAGGCGCTGCTGGTGACGCCCATCTGCCCGCACACGCTCACGGCCCGCGCCCTGCTCATCCCGCCCGACAGCGAGGTGACGGTGGTCGTCGAGCGCGACCCGCAGGACCTGGTCCGTGTCACCGTGGACGGGCAACTCGGCTTCCCCCTCAAGCCCGGCGATCAGATTCGCGTCCGCCGCGCCGCGCACCCCGCGCGCCTGCTGATGGTCGGTGGGGCAGATTTCTATGACAAGCTGCAAAGCAAACTGCGCTGGGGCGACGGCCCCGTTTATTAGCCCGTTTACCTAGGATGCTATGCTGCGAGAACTGCACGTTTCCAACTTCGCGCTGATCGACCGGCTCGACCTGCTGTTCGGCGAGGGCCTGAACATTCTGACGGGTGAGACCGGCGCCGGCAAGTCGATCATCATCGACGCCCTCGGTCTGGCGCTCGGCGAGCGGGCGTCCGGCGGCGACCTGGTCCGCACCGGCGCGGACCGGGCGACCGTCGAAGCCGTCTTCGACATGAGCGGGGCGCCGCCCGAGACGCGCGAGCGGCTGGCGGCGGCGGGCCTCGACTCCGAAGACGACGACCTGCTGCTGGTGACGCGCGAGCTGTCCCGCGCCAGCGGCAAGTCGCAGTGCCGCATCAACGGGCGCCTCATGCCCGTCGCGTCCCTGCGCGAGATCGGCGATGGCCTCGTCGACGTCCACGGGCAGCACGAACACCAGTCACTGCTCGCCGCCGACCGGCACATCGACATCCTGGACAACTGGTGCGGCAAGGAAGCCCTCGCCCTGCGCGAACAGACCGCCGCCCAGTCCGCCGACGTCAACGCCCTCAAGCGCGAGCGCGAGCAGCTCCGCACTGACGCCCGCGAGCGGGCGCGGACGCTGGACCTGTACCGCTTCCAGCAGGAAGAGATCACGGCGGCCAGACTCAAAGCCGGCGAGGAAGACGAACTCGCCGCCGAACGCAGCCGGCTGGCGAACGCCGAAAAACTCTACGCCGCGTCGTCCGAGTCCTACGCCCTGCTCTCGGGCGCGGAGCGGGGTGGGGGAAGCGCCCTCGACGCCCTCAACTCGGCCCTCGCGTCCGTCGAACACGCGGCGGGGCTGGACGACCGGCTGCAGCCGGTCGCCGAAGCCTTGCGCGGCGCCGTCTCGTTTGCCGAAGACGCCTCCCACGAACTCCGCGTCTACCAGGAGGCCGTGGAATTCAACCCGGAGCGGCTGGAAGAGATCGACTCGCGCCTGGACCTCCTGCGGAGCCTCAAGCGCAAGTACGGCGAGACCGTCGACGAGATCATCGCCTACGGCCAGCAACTGACCGCCAAACTGGACCGGCTGGAAAACGCCGAAGCGCGCGAAGACGAGCTGAACGCCGCCATCGCCAAAGGCGAAACGACGCTGGCGGCCACGGCGGCCCGTCTGACCAAGGTCCGGCAGAAAGGGAGTGTGGAGTTCGCGCGCGGCATCCTCGGCGAGTTGGACGATTTGGGCATGGCGCAGACCAAGTTCGAGGTCGAGATCGCGCCCATGCCCGTCGCCGCCAAGGGCGCGGACCGCGTCGAGTTTCTGCTGTCGCCCAACCCCGGCGAGCCGCTGCGCCCGCTCGCCAAGATCGCGTCGGGCGGCGAGATGTCGCGCATCATGCTGGCGATGAAGTCGGTCCTCGCCCGCACCGGCAGCGTCTCGACCATGATCTTCGACGAGATCGATGTCGGCGTCGGCGGGCGCACCGCCCAGACCATCGCCGACAAGCTGGACGGCCTGGCGGCGTGCGCCCAGATCCTGTGCATCACGCACCTGCCCCAGATCGCCTCGCGGGCCGACACGCACTTTCTGATCGAGAAGCGCGTCGACGCCGGGCGCACGACCGTGTCCGTCGTCACGCTGGACGCCGAGGCCCGTGTCGAGGAGATCGCGCGGATGCTCGGCGGCAGCCGCCGGACGGAAGCCGTCGTCCAGCACGCCCGCGAGATGCTCGCCGTCGGCTAGGCCGCCTCTCGGGTCCTTCTCTCACGATGCTGTCCATGGAAGGAAACCACCCGAGTGTTTCTCAAGCGGGATGTGATACTCGCCCAGGAGTACCTGGCCTTTACGCTGCTGAATCTGTTCGACCTGTTCCTGAGCGGCTACATCTTCAAACACGGCGGCATGGAAGCTAACGGCCTCGCCGCCTGGATCTACACCAGATACGGCGGCCTCGGGTTCGCCGGCTTCAAATTCCTGCTGGTCCTGGTCGTCGTCCTCGCCTGCGAAGGCATCTCCCTGCGGAGCGTCCGCAAAGCGCGCCTCGTCGTCACGTTCGGCTGCCTGATCTACGTCCTCCTCGTCCTTTACGAGAGCGCCCAAATCTTCGTCCACATCACCGGCCCTCGCGTCAGGGCCTGAGTCTGACGTCAGTGCTGCTTGAGTGCGTCGCGGACGGCCCTTTCCAGATCATCCGTCGGCCCCCCGTAGCCGACGAACGAGGCGCGCACGACGCCGTTCTTGTCAAGGACGTACTGCGTCGGGATGCCCGAAACGTGGTACAGTTTGCCGATCACATCCGTCGCCGGCGGGACATGGGCGAACGTCAGCGCCGAGTAGGTCGCCCCGTTCTTGCCGACCCAGGCACTGAATGCGTCCCGGTCTTCCGAGTTGTCCACGGCGAGCAGCACGACCGGCAATCCTTCCGCCTGGAGTTTCTGCGTCACCTCCTGGCTGTGCGGCATCGACGCCCTGCACGGCGGACACCAGCTCGCCCAGAAGTCGATCACGACAACCTTGCCCCGGAAGTCGGACGGCTTCACGGGCTTGTTCTCCATGTCGCTTGCCGTGAAGTCCGGGGCGGCAGTGCCTTTCGCCAGCAGCGCCGGCTGTTCCGCTCTCAACTGCGCCTCCGACTTGACTCCTGGCGGCGGCACATACGCGAACCGGGTGGCGGCAATCGGCTGATCGAGGCGGATGTTGCGAATCGTAGAGTCGCGCGTGTAACCGGGCTTGCCGTCGAACTCGATGCGCTCGACGTGTCGGCGTACCAGGCCGTCCGAGCCGATGTACCATGTCTCCGACCATTCCTGTGTTTGGTCTTCGTACTTTGTCTTGATGCGGTCGAAGACTGTTTCGCAGGGGACTCCGTCCACCGTGTCCGACTCGGTACGGCGCAGTTCCAGGAGGCCGCCCTCTTTACGGTAACTGTCTATCAAACCTATCGGTGAGTCGCCGGCGCGGTAAAATCCGCCCCAAGGTTCCAAAATTGTGGTCAGGTACTGTGGGGCCGTGTCGCGGCTTTCTTCGTAATGATTGCCGTACTGCCGCCAGAATGTTCTGCCGTCACAGGCGTAAGTAATGCCCCCGTGTTCCTTCGGATCGAGCGCCCACTGATGTGTCACGGCATCCTGTTGGAAGTATGATAGCTGATACCGCATCTCGTTTGGCTTCGCGGCCTGGAGCGTGGAAACCTGCCGGCGCTCACGAGCAGGCTTGCCGTCGCGCGGTGGGTAAGTCAGCGTCGTGTCGCATTCGGCCTGGTAGGAGCGCAGGCTGAGCATCGTCTTCTGGACCCGCACCAACGCCGCCATCGCCTGCGGATCTATGGCCGCAGTGGTGTTGGGGTCAGCCCCGGCGGCTGTGAGTGCGCCGAGCAGCGCGAAGGCGGAAAGAACGGCAACGGGTCGCAACATGGGGTGCCTCCCGACGGGACGGTTCTGATTTCTGGATGCTGTTTTCTGGACGCTGTGCGCTAACGGGCGTCCCCGGCCGCCGGGACGACCGTTTTCGGCAGCGCCCTCACATGACCGTCCGCGTACAGCGTGACCGTCGCACACGGCAGATCAATGGTGCCGAGAACGGTGTCGGCAGGCGCTTCCATGTTCGCAAGGGCGAGGTCCGCCGGGGCGCGGTACATCAAGGGATGCCCGGCGACCGTGAAGACCGAGTCGTCTTTGATATACGGGGAGACTCGATCCTGCCACTGGTCGCCGGGCGGGAACTTCTCGTCATAGTCCTGAGTGTACTGGATGATCCCTAGCCCAACCATTTTGAGATCGCCCATAGCTAGTTCTTGTTCCTCGGCGCAGCTCAGTTTCTCACCCGCCGCGTATTTCTCTCTCGGCGTCGCGTCCCGCATGGTCAGGTCGGTCACGAACAGGTCGCCGTGCGCGATGAACGCGATCTGCGCCCCCGTCGGCGACCAGACGGCTTGCGGGTCATCCGCGCCGGGCGTGACTCCGACCGGCGCGACGGATCGGAACTTGGGTCCTTGTGTGCGCCGCACCCAAAGCGTATGCGCATCTACGGCTCCCACTTTCTGCGCATCTTGCATATGGTGGGCTTCGTCCTCCAAACGCAAATAGGCCGCTTTGGGTGACAACACACTTCCCACCGCGCCGGCATCATCCGCCGCGTCGGGCATCATTTTCGGCGTAGGAATGACAACCTGTGTTCCCGCGCCGATGTCGTAACTGGCATAGTGAACCTTGCCGCTGGGGTGTGGCTCTCCCAGATGCGGACTGTCGTCCAGGAGCAGGTGCGTGTTGTCGATCCATCCACGCACGGTCTGTTTCTCGCCCACCGGGACATCTTGCAGTTTGTCGGTCTTCGGGTCGTAAACTTCGCTGAAGGCGCTGCTGAGTGACTGCTGTCCCCCCTGCCTGACAATGTCCTGCCGCGTGAACACCACGCGAGTCCGGTCCGGCGACCAGGAGAAGTGGGGATACCCGACGGTCACATCTTTGGACGCCGGGCCGATCTCCGGCAGAGTGATTGAGGAAAGGTGAATGGGTTCTGCCCCGACATTCACACAGACAAAGTTGACCTCGAAGTAGCCGTCACCGGTCTCAGGAACTTTGACGTAATGTTCCTGATTGATAAGCAGGTACCGCCCGTCGCCGGACCATCCGGCGAGATTATACGCATCCGGCTGTTCATCGTCCGAGCCGAGGTGCATCGTCGTGGAGGCCAGCGTGGTCGTCTCTCCACGCCTGATACCGGCCAGCCGGATGAACTGCGTCACCTCGTCGCCGTCTTTTTGAGCGCCTTCGTAGGCGATTTCCAAGCCGCCCGGCTGATAGAGGAAGCGTGTGACGTGGGCGTTCAGTGACAGTTGCCGCGACTGTGCCGCTTCCAGCGTCTTGCCGTAACCCATGTAGCACGCGCCCAGGGGCGGCGCAT
Organism: uncultured Armatimonadales bacterium; assembly: GCA_964249295.1. GTDB lineage: Bacteria > Armatimonadota > Armatimonadia > Armatimonadales > Capsulimonadaceae > CAZZVX01. The sequence goes on from CAXUCQ010000021.1 coordinate 12,629, forward strand.
CGGGAACGTCCCCCCAGGCGGGCAGCAGAAAAAACAGCGACGGCAGCAGAACCGCCGACAGCAACTGACGGACGCGCATTGGGCTTCCTCCGTGGGCATTCTGTCGCTAATGAACGTGGGAAGCGTCGGAAAGGGTTCGCGGGAGGTCAGGCGACGGTGTACGGCTGCAAGGCGACCACGCCGGGGACGGCCTGCAGGCGGGGAATAAGAATCTGCAGCGTGGCGGCGTCGGCGGGCAGCGTGATCAAGACGTGGCCGGGGCCGGTGACGATCTCCAGCGACACGTCCTGGGCGGCACAGGCCGCCGCCAGTCCGGCGACCAGGCCGGCGCGTTCGTCGGTCTCGAGCAGAAGCACGCGGCGTGGGGGCAGAGACAGGGTCATGGGCAATCCTCAACAAACCTCTTGTCTTGCGTCAGTCCCCTGGGCTGCCCGGTGCAGACTGCCCCAGGGTCGGGGCGCATAAGAAGCGCCGGTCTTTCCTCGCCTTCACGGGCGGGCAGTCCTAAAATTCCAGCCCAGGGGTTCAGCCCTGGGGCTTGCGCGAGAGGGCTAATGACGGAAAAAGTGGGCGTGGCTGTAAAAATAAAAGCCGACGATCAAGGCCAGAACCAGGGCGCAGGCGTACAGCACGGCGAACACCTCGGAGCGCTTCAAGCGGAACGCGCCGAAGTTGGCGATCACCACGGCCAGCCCCATCGGCACCAAGGCCGCGACGTTGAAGCCCCACGGGCTGATGACCAGCAGCATCGCCGCCGTCAGCAGCCCGTACATCCACCAGAACGTCCCCCGGTCGTTCATCCCCAGCCGCAGCACGACCGAGAAGAAAAAGGCCATGAACAGCACGTCGCCGGGGCCGATAAACGAGATCGGGTGCAGGCCGCCGATGGCGGGGACCGCGACGGAAACGCTGTGGACGACGCTGGGATGTTTGGTGGCGACGTCATGCGTGAAGCCCACGGTCGTCATCGCCCCGATGTAGTCGATGGGCATCGCGACCAGGGCCACCGGCAGCAGGATGTTCGCCTCGCGGACGATGCGGGAAAGCAAAACCCCGAGGAACGTACAGGCCAGCGTAATGGCGAGGTTTAGGCCCACGGACTGGAGCAGCGCCTGCCCGAAGCGGTGCGGCGGGGTGTGCCACACGACGAACCACAGACCCGTGAAAGCCAGCGTCAGCAGCGCGCAGGCGGTAGGACTTGGACGCAGGCCCGCCAGCGCCCGCGACAGCCACACCTGGAGCAGCATGAAGATCGCCGTCGGCACCAAAATCAGCGCCGCGACCGTCGGCAGACTCAAACGGTGTGACGGGACGTGCAGCAGCGGGAGCAGAAGGTTGAACGCGCAATACGCCGCCAGCGCCGACAGGACGGCGCGCGCCGCCGGGCGGGTCGTCTCGCTGCGCTTCGACTCGATCATGCGGAGGCCATCTCCGGTGTCGCCTCGCCGCGCCGCTCGTGGCGCAGCAGGTCCTCCACCTGCGCGATGCTCTCGGCCTGCACCAGCCGCCCGCGCAGCGCGGAAACGCCGGGGAAGCCCTTGAAATAGTGCGTGATCTGCCCGCGCATCTCCTTCACGGCGCGCTCCTCGCCGACCGACGGCACGGCGGCCATCGTCTTCAGGTGGAACAGCGCCGCCTCGATCCGCGCGGCCAGCGTCGGCGCAGGCCGCAATTCGCCCGTCTCTAGGTAGTGCCGGATGTCGCCGAAGACCCAGGGGTTGCCCATCGCGGCCCGGCCCACCATGACGCCGTCGCACCCGGTCTCGATCAGCATCCGCCGCGCGTCCTCGGGCGTTTCGACATCGCCGTTGCCGATCACGGGGATCGTCACCACGTCCTTGACGCGCCGGATGATGCTCCAATCGGCGTGTCCCGTAAAGCCCTGACTCGCGTAGCGCGCGTGGACGGCGATCGCCTGCGCCCCGGCGTCCTGCGCCCGCCGCGCGAACTCAATCCCGGTGGTCTGGCTCGGGTCCCAGCCGGCGCGGATTTTGACCGTCACCGGAATCTTGACCGCGTCGGCCATCGCCTTGACCACGGACTGGGCGAGGCAGACGTCTTTGAGCAGCGTCGCCCCCGCGCCGGTCTTCGCCACCTTCGGCACCCAGCAGCCCATGTTCAGGTCCACGATGTCCGCCCCCGCCGCCTCGACCACCTGCGCCGCCTCGGCCATCAGCGCCGGGTCGCCGCCGAACAGTTGGACGCTGACGGGCCGCTCGACGTCCTTCCAGTCGAACATGCCGAACGTCTTGGCGTTCTTGTAGTGGATCGCGTGCGAGGACAGCAGTTCGGTCACGACCAGCCCCGCCCCGTGCCGCTTGCAGAGCAGCCGGAACGCATGAGACGTGACTCCCGCCATCGGCGCCAGCACCAGCGGCGTGTCCAGCGTGATCGGCCCGATCCGCAGTGGCCGCAGTGTCGTTGTCTGAGTCGTTTGGATCGTCATCGCCCCGCTATTATACCACGAGACGTTTTGGATATTTCCCGAGGGCTGAAGTACTCCGCGTCTGCCAACGCAGTCCGGGGCCAGAAGGGACCAATTGGCAGGTCCGAGGGTCAGGATTGAAGGATGTCAAACCTCTTGCATAGGGCGGGGCGTGGAAGGGGAATGCTCGTAGGGGCGAGGTCCCCTCGCCCTTCTTGCCCTTTCCTTGTCTGCGAAGGCAGACATCCCTACCCGTTCTTTCCAGCCCCGGACTTCAGTCCGGGCGTTCCTCCGCAGGGCCGATGCTCATCGCGGCGTCCGACCGCTGCAGGATGACCACGGCCAGCCCGGCCAGCACCAGCAGCCCGCCGACCACCTGCCCCGGCGTCACGCCCTGACGCAGCAGCGCCCAGGCGAGCAGCGCGGCCACGACCGGCTCCAGCAGCAGCGAGAACGCGACCGTCGAGGACGGAAAGTGGCGCAGGGCGTTGTTCAGCAGCGTGTGTCCCAGAATCTGCGGCCCGACGGCCATGCCGACGATGGCCGCCCAGACTCCCGCCGAGTAGTGCAGCGTCACGCCGCCCTGTGCCGACAGAACCACCCACAGCGCCAGCGCCGCCACCGTGTAGGTCATCGTCACCTGGCGGCGCGTCGAGAGCGACGTGTGCAGGCCCTCCACGGCGATCAGATAGATCGCGATGAACAGCCCGCCCGAAAGCGCCAGCAGGTCGCCCCGCAGCGACAACAGCGTGTGGGCCTCCGACGCCGCCCGCGTCACCAGCCAGATGCCCACGGCGGCCAGCCCCAGCGCGAGCCAAAACAAGCGCGACGGGCGGCGCTTCAGAAACACGCCGCCCAGTGCCGCCCAAAGCGGCGTCGTACACACCAGCAGCGTGCTGCGCGCGACGGGAATGTAGCGCAGCGAGGCGAACCAGACCAGGAAATGCAGCCCCAGACAGACGCCCGCCAGCACCAGCCGTGCCTTGCCGCCCATCGTCAGAGCCTGCCTGTCATTCGTCTGCCGTCCACCGACCAACTCCCAGGCGAGGAAAAAAACGGCGGCGAAGCCCAGACGCCAGGCGGCGACGGCGAGCGGCGTCGCTTCTAGGAGCGCGCGGTGGGCGAACAGGGCGGCGGAACTGACGCACACGACCCCCAGCAGGAGCAGCAGACGAGTCATGCCGACGCCCGTCGCCGCTCCGCCGCCAGCCGCAGGCCTTCCAGCGTCAGCAGCGGCTCGATGGCCGTGATGCAGTCCGTCTCGCCCGCGATCAGGCCCGCGTACCCGCCCGTCGCCACCACGGGACAATCCCCGACGCCCATCTCGTCCCGGAACCGCGCGACCATGCCGTTGACCAGCCCGACGTAGCCGAACAGGATGCCCGACTGCAGCGCGTGCGCCGTGTTGTCGCCGATGGCGCGGGGCGGCTTGGTGATCTCGACCGGGGGAATCTTGGCGGCGCGGGCGAACAGGGCTTCCAGCGAGACCCCGATGCCCAGGCAGATCGCCCCGCCCAGATACACGGGCCGCGCGTCCGGCCCTCGCGGGGCGGCGACGGCGTTGAACGTCGTCGCCGTGCCGAAGTCGATCACGATGCAGGGGGCGCCGAACTTGTGAACAGCCGCGACGGCGTCCACCAGCCGGTCCGCCCCGACGCTTTCCGGCGGCTGATACGCCACACGCAGCCCGAGGTCGCCCTGGGCCGTGACCTGCAGCGGCTCGACGTCGAACGTCCGCCGCGCCAGCCGCTGCAGGTCCGGCGTCGCCGCCGGGACGCCCGCCGCGAGGGCGACATCCTCGATCTGGCCGAACGACAGGCCGGCCCGGAGGAACAGATGACTCAGAAGGGCGGCGTACTCGTCTCCGGTCCTGCCGGCCCCCGTGTGCAGACGCCACTGGGCGCGCAGGACGGCGTCTTCGTAGACGCCGAACGTCACGTTGGTATTCCCGGCGTCGATGACGAGCAGCATGGCGCCAGTATACCACAACAAAAACCCCACCCGCCGCCTTGCCGTTGTAGGGCGCGGCGGCGCCGGCGCGTGTGGTGAGCGCCGGTCGGGTGGGGTG
>CAXUCQ010000022.1:0-1884 GCA_964249295.1 uncultured Armatimonadales bacterium
CTGCCCAGCCGCGCGGCGGCGAGGATGACCGAGCCGCCAGGGGACATATCGCGGGCCTCGCCGACCTTCTCACGGACGATGCTGTCCGGGATGTGGGGCAGAACCATCTCCAGAAACTCACGCGGGCCGGGCGGCGCTTCGCCCCGGAAGCGGCAGGCATGGGCGGCGGCCACCGCGACGGCGATGGCCCCGGCGACGGCCTCCGGGTGCGCGTGCGTGACCTGGGCCGAGCGCGCCGCGTGTTCCACGGCGGCGTCGAGATCGTCGGCGAAGTACGCGCCGACGGGGGCGACGCGCATGGCCGCGCCGTTGCCGAACGAGCCGCGCCCGCCGAACAAGGTCGGGGCGAGTTCGCGCCAGTCGCCGCCGCCGCCGAACCGGGGCAGCAGGCCGTGCATGGCCGGGCCGTAGCCGCGACTGGGGTCGTAGCGCAGCGCGAAGCTCTGCGCGAGTTCGTCCGGGTCGATCCCATCGGCCTCGGCGAGAACGGACACGATGGACAGCGCCATCTCCGTGTCGTCGGTGTAGTGCCAGCGGGGCAGCGGCAGGACGCGCGCATCGATGGCATCCAGCAGGGCGGCTTCGCCGATGACGATGTCGGGGCCGTGCTGGAAGCCGAAAAACTTCTCGCCGAAGGCGTCGCCGACGGACAGGCCTTCCAGGGAGCAGAGGGCGCGGGCCAGCGGGTCTGTGTTGTTGTCGGTCATCGGGGGCTTCCTACGCTGCGTCTTCGGCGCGGGCGGCCCACAGGAGGCTGCGGGTCAGCAAGGGCAGCACTTCGGGCTGGGCGACAACATCGGCGTTGTGGCCGAGGGAGTTGTAGGCGACGCGGCCCCGGCCGTGCAGGCGGGTCCAGATCACGGGCATATCGAACGGGCCGTTGGGGACGTGCGGGCCGTCGGCGACGGGGAAGCGTGTCACGGCCAGGGTCTTGTTGCCGGGGTCGGTGTGCAGATAATACTGCTCGCTGACGACTCGGAACTCGGCGGGGGCGGTCTGGGTGATGAAGTGGGCCGGGTCGGTGATGCGGACGGTGTATTCGACGCCGTCGTTGCCGGGGTGGGCGACCCACTGGCCGCCGGTCATCCACTGCCACTCGGTCGCCTCGCGGAACGAGTCGGCCATGCCGCCGTGGCAGCCGGCGAGGCCGACGCCGCTCTGGACGGCCTGGGTCACGCCTTTCAACTGTTCGTCGGTGATCCTGCCCATGCTCCAGACCGGCACGATCAGCGACAGGTTTTTGAGTTTGTCGACGTCGAGGAAAGCGTCGAGCGTGTCCGACACTTCCACCCGGAAGCCTTTGGCCTCCAGTTGTTCCGCGAATAGGTGCGCGACCTGCTGCGGCTGGTGGCCGGCCCAGCCGCCCCAAACGATCAGGGCTGATCTGTCCCCGTTTCTGCTTTGTGCCATGTGTTCCGTGCCCTTTGGTTGTTCAATTGCCTTAGTCCCCCAGGACTGAAGTCCTGGAGACGCCACAGGTCTAATGCAGGTACGACGCGCCGTTGACGTCGAGGGTGCTGCCGGACAGGTAATCGGCGGCGGGCGAGGCCAGAAACGCGACGACGGACGCGACATCCTGCGGCGACGCGACGCGGCCCAGCGGGATGGACGCCCGGATCTCGTCGCCGCGCTCGGCCAGGGCGTCGGTCGCCATGTCCGTCTCGGTCCAGCCGGGCGCGACGCCGAAGCAGCCGACACCCCGCGTCCCGAGTTCCACGGCGAGGGAGCGGATGAAGTTGATCTGGGCGGCTTTGGAGGCCGCGTAGCCCGCAAGCCGCGCCTCGCCGCGCAGGCCGGCGCGGGAGGAGATCTGGATGATCCGCCCCCACCCCGCCGCAGCCATGGCGGGAGCCAGAAGGTAGGCGAGGTCCGCGCCGGCCCAGA
>CAXUCQ010000022.1:1894-3118 GCA_964249295.1 uncultured Armatimonadales bacterium
GCGAGGGAGCGGATGAAGTTGCTCTGGCGGCTTTGGACGCGCCGTAGCCGGCGAAGCGCGCTTCGCCCCGGATGCCCGCGCGGCTGGAGACGTGGATGATGCGCCCCCACCCGGCCTGCGCCATCGCGGGGGCGAGCAGATAAGCCAGATCGGCCCCGGCCCAGAAGTTGACCTGCATCTGGGTCTGTGTTGCCGCCCGCCACTCGGAAAGACTGGGCGTTTCCAGCAGCGGCGACGGCGCGTAGATGCCCGCGTTATGCACGAGCACATCGACCCGGCCCCCGAACGCCGCCCGCGCCTGCTGCGCCAGCGTCTCGACCGCGTCGGGGACGGACAGGTCGGCCCGCAGCAGGACGTGTCCGTCGCCGCCCAGCGCGTGCAATGTCTCGTCCGCCGCCGCGCGGTTGGCGCCGTAATGCACGGCCACGCGCAGGCCGTCGGCGGCCAGCATCTGCGCGACGGCGCGTCCGATGCCGCGCGAAGCGCCGGTGACAAGCGCGGTCTTTCGCTCACTCATCCGTTCGGCCCCAGGGCGATGTGGACGTTGTGCGGGCTGGGGTCGGAGACGTTGGTCAGAGTCACGACGGCGTCGCGCGGGTCGGTCCCGAAGGGGACCAGGAAGATCGCCGTCAGGTCCGCCGCCGCGCCGGGCGGCAGCGGCTTGGTGGCCTGCCTCCCGCCGTCCTGGTCCCAGCCGATGGGCGCATAGGCCGTCCCTTTGTCGTCGATCAGGACGGTGTCGCGGCCATAGCCCGAGCCGAACGCCTGCGCCTGCCTCTGCCCGTTCCTGACGCGGCAGACCAGCGTGACCAGCGAGTAGTCGGGCTTGGCGTCGATGGTCCTGTCGGTGAGGACGGCGTTGCCGCGCAGCCTGCCGGCGTCCACGCCGCCGTCCTGCTGGAGCGTGTACGTGTCCAGGGATTTGAGATCGACGACGCGGAAGCGCCACTTGCCATCGGAGAGCGTGTCGCCGATCCTGCCGTTCAGACCCCCCGACGCGCCGCCCGCGTCCGTCCCTGCCGAGGCTTCCGCCTGGTCCTCCTTGGTCTTGATCTGATAGCCGCTCGCGGTCCTGACCGCGAAGCCGCCCAGCGCCTTCGCCATGTCCGCGAGCGGCACATAGGGCCGTCCGTTGACCATGTGGATGTCCTGCGAGACGACCGCCTCGTGGAATACGACGGTGTGGCCGGCCTGCGCCGCCATCGCCGCCGTGACCGCCCCGAG
>CAXUCQ010000022.1:3218-8173 GCA_964249295.1 uncultured Armatimonadales bacterium
CGCGCGGGCTTCGCGCGCCAGTGTTTCGGCGTCTTCGGGGGTCGCGCCCAGGGCCGTCAGGTGGCCCATCTTCCGTCCGGGCCGGGCCTCGGCTTTGCCGTACAGGTGCAGGGAAACGCCGGGGGATGCCAGCGCCGCCGCCCATTCGGGTTCGCCCCCCTGCCACTCGTCGCCGAGCAGGTTCGCCATGGCCGCCGGGCGCAGCATCGCGGGCGACCCGAGCGGCAGGCCGCAGACGGCGCGGACCTGCTGCTCGAACTGACTGGTCACGCAGGCGTCGATGGTCAGGTGGCCCGAGTTGTGCGGGCGCGGCGCGATCTCGTTGACGAGCAGCGCGCCGTCACCCGTCAAAAAGAGCTCGACGCACAGGACGCCGACGGCATCGAGCCGTTCCATGATCGCGCGCGTGATCTCCTCGGCCTGCCGCGCGATTTCCGGCGTGACCCGCGCGGGGAACACGGACACGTCCAGGATGTGGTTCCGGTGCGCGTTGTCGATGAGGCCGTAGTGGGCGAACGCGCCGTCCACGCCCCGCGCCGCGACGACGCTGGCTTCGCGCTCGAACGCGACGAATCCTTCCAAGACGCACTCCTGACCGCCCAGCGTCTCCCACGCAGCGGGCGCTTCGTCGGGGCGCAGAATCTTCACCTGGCCCTTGCCGTCGTAGCCGAAGCCCGCCGTCTTGAGGATGGCCGGGCAGCCCAATTCGCCCAGCGCGGACTGCAGTTCGCCCCGTGATCGGACCGCCCGGAACGGCGCGTGCGGGATGCCGGAGTCCGCCAGGAACGTCTTCTCGCGCAGCCGGTTCTGGGCGACGTGCAGGACGTGGCCGCCGGGCCGGACGGGCGCGAACTCGGCGACGGCCTCGGCGGTGGCGGCGGGGACGTTCTCGAACTCGAACGTGACGGCCTGAACGCTGCGGGCGAACGCGCGGGCGGCGTCGAGGTCGTCATACGCGGCGACGGTCTCGACATCCGCGACCTGGCCCGTCGGGCTGTCCCGGTCCGGGGAAAGCGTGTGGACGCGGTAGCCCATCGACCGCGCCGCCAGCGCGAACATGCGGCCCAGCTGCCCGCTGCCGAGGACGCCGAGGGCCGCGCCGGGAAGAATAGGGTTTTTCACGGCAGGGTGTCCTCCAGCACGCGCTCCGTCTGCTCGCGGCGGAAGCGGCGCAGGCGCTCGCGCAGCGCGGGGTCGCCGTTCGCCAGGATCGCGGCGGCGAGCAATGCGGCGTTGGTCGCGCCCGCCTTGCCGATGGCGAGCGTGCCGACGGGGACGCCGCCGGGCATCTGCGCGATGGACAGCAGCGAGTCCATGCCGCTGAGCGCGTGGCTCTGGACGGGGACGCCGAGCACGGGCAGCAAGGTCTGCGCGGCGACCATGCCGGGCAGGTGGGCCGCGCCGCCCGCGCCGGCGATGACGACCCGGAGGCCGCGCGCCTCGGCGCCCTGGGCGAACTCCGACATCAAAGCGGGCGTCCGGTGGGCCGAGACGATGCGGCACTCGTGGGGGATGTCGAGCTGCGTCAGCATCGCGTCGGCGTGGCGCATGGTCTCCCAGTCGGATTTGCTGCCCATGATGACGGCGACCAGGGGCGCAGGGGAAGTCGTTGACATAACGTGCCGTAGGTTCGCGCCTGTGGGCCGATTATCCTGCCCGCGCCGACAGGGCGCGACGGGCAGCCGCCTCCTTGCGCCGATAGTTCTTCCCTCCGCAGGCAGGCCGGTCCCCGTCGCGCCCGCTTGACACGCCCCCGGCCGATGTGCTATGATAGCCGAAACCGCAACCTTTAATCCCGTCCGGCGAGGCGGAAAAGGCCGCGTCCCCCGGTGCAGGCCGTTCTTCGCCTGCGTCCGCCCGCGCCTCCTCCGCCCCGCCTGAGTTCGACGCCGAAGTCAACACTATGGCCGCAGACCACGAACACCCGCCCGCCGCGACCGTGATGGACGCCGACGAGATGCGCCGCGCCTGGACGCGCATCGCCCACGAAGTCCTGGAAAAGAACAAGGGGGTTTCGGGCCTGGCCGTCATCGGCATCCTCCGCAAAGGCGCCCCGCTGGCCCGGCGCCTGGGTGATGCCATCCAGCGCATCGAAGGCACGCCCGTCCCCGTCGGCCAGCTCGACATCTCGCTGTACCGCGACGACTTCCGCACCTATCAGCCCAAGGTCGGCACCACTCAAATCCCATTCGACATCGAGGGGAAAACACTGGTCCTCGTCGATGACGTGATCTACAACGGGCGCACCGCCCGCGCCGCGCTGGGCGCGCTGGTGGACCTGGGCCGCCCCGCCGTCACCCAGCTCGCCGTCCTCATCGACCGGGGCCACCGCGAACTGCCCATCCGGCCCGACTACGTCGGCAAGAACCTGCCGACCAGCCGCCAGGAGTTCGTCAAGGTCTGCCTGAAGGAACTCGACGGCGAGGACCGAGTCGTGATCTACAAAGACGGCCCGCCGCCCGCCGGGGGGGCGTCTTAGACATGACGCACCGCAAAGACCTGCTGGAGTTGCAAAGCCTGAGCGCCGAGGAGATCACCTACCTCCTGGACACGGCACAGTCGTTCAAGGAGGTCGTCGCTCGGCCCGTCAAAAAAGTCCCGACCCTGCGCGGCAAGAGCGTCGCCACGCTGTTCTTCGAGCCGAGCACCCGCACGCGCACGTCGTTCGAGGCCGCCGCCAAGATCATGTCGGCGGACACGTACAGCCTCGCCGGGACCACCAGCAGCGCGGTCAAGGGCGAGTCGCTCAAGGACACCATGCTGACGCTGGACGCCATGGGCATCGACGCCTTCGTGATCCGCCACCCCATGAGCGGCGCGGCCCACTTGGCCGCCCGGTACGTCCCAGCCAAGCCCGTCATCAACGCCGGCGACGGCACGCACGAGCACCCGACCCAGGGCCTGCTCGACCTGCTGACGATCCGCGAGGCCAAGGGCCGTCTGGAAGGCCTGACGGTCGCCATCATCGGCGATGTCGCGCACAGCCGCGTCGCCCGTTCCAACCTCTGGGGCCTGCACAAGATGGGCGCCCACGTCCGTCTGGTCGGCCCGAGCACGCTGATGCCCGCCGACGCGGACCGGCTCCCGGCCACGGTCTACACGGACTGGGAGGCGGGGCTGCGCGGGGTCGACGTCGTCAACGTCCTGCGAATCCAATTGGAGCGCCAGGACGCGGCGTTCTTCCCGTCCGTCCGCGAGTACGCGCGACTGTTCGGCGTCAGCAAGGGCAAACTGCGCGTCGCCGCCCCCGACGTCACGGTGCTGCACCCCGGCCCGATGAACCGCGGGGTCGAGATCGCCTCCAGCCTCGCCGACGACCGGGACATCGCCGTCATCACCGACCAGGTCACCAACGGCGTCGCCGTGCGCATGGCCGTGCTCTTCTGGCTGATGGGCGCGACCGCCGCCACGGGGGGGAACACTCATTGAGCGTCGCGCGTCTTTTCCGATACCTGGCCGGCGTCGTCATCGCCGTCATCCTGCTCGCCCTCGTGCTGCCGCTCGTCGGGGTGCCGCGCAGCCACTACCTGCCGCCGGGGTGGGTCTATGCCAAAGCCGAAGGCGTCACGCGCGGCTACATCACCGGCAAAGAATACGACGTGACCAACAACCCGTTCGACGTCGGCGGCAAGATGTGGTTCATCAACTACCAGTTCCGCGCCAAGTCCCCCGGACCGCACGGCGAGCCGGGGCTGGGGTCGCCCCAGGTCTACTACGGCCGGGTGCGCGTCGACCACGACGCCTACCACCAGGTCGCGGTCGGGGAAGACACCAACGCCGCCGACAGCGCCGTCGCCCAGACGGTCATTCCGGCGGCGCCCGACCAGACCGTGCGCGTGCGCTATGAGACATCCTACCCGGAGATCAACGGCATCGACGCGACTTGGGGCAGCCGCAACATCGGCGCGGGCAGCAACAACCTGAGCGGCTGGATCCTCTGGAGCGTCGCCGCCCTGGTTCTCGGGTACTTCGTCATGCTGCTCATCGAGCGATTCAGCAACACAGAGAACATTTAACGGATGGTGCAGTTACTGAAAAATGGGCGCGTGATCGACCCCACCAACAGCCGCGACGAGGTCGCCGATGTTCTCATCGACGGGGGCAGGGTTTCGCGCATCGGCCAAGGCTTGGAAGCGGGGCCGGACGCGACCGTCACGGACTGCGCGGGCAAAATCGTCGCGCCGGGGCTGATCGACATCCACGTACACCTGCGCGTGCCGGGCCAGGAGTACAAAGAGGACGTGGCGTCGGGGACGGCGGCGGCGGCCAGCGGCGGCTTCACGGCCATCGCCTGCCAGCCGAACACGTTCCCCCCCATCGACCAGGCGTCCATCGTCAAAGACATCCGGGCGCAGGCCCAGGACGCGGCGGCGCGCGTCTACGTCATCGCCGCCGTCAGCAAGGGGCTGAAGAACGTCGAACTGTCCGAGATGGCGGACCTCAAGGACGCCGGGGCCGTCGCCATCGGCGACGACGCCTTCCCCGTGGCGGACGGCGGCTTCCTGCGCCGGGCGATGGAATACTGCCGGATGCTTGACCTGCCGTTCCTGGCCCACTGCGAGGACAAAACGCTGACCGGCGACGGCGTGATGAACGAGGGCCTGGTCTCCACCGTGCTCGGGCTGCGCGGCATCCCCCGGAGCGCCGAGAACGTCGGCACGGCGCGCAACGTCCTGCTGGCGATGGAAACGGGCTGCCGCCTGCACGTCCTGCACGTCAGCACGAAAGAGAGCGTCGAGATCATCCGGCACGCCAAAAAGTTCGGCGCCCCCGTGACGTGCGAGACCTGCCCGCAGTACGTCGCGCTGACCGACGAGTCTTGCTACGGCTACGACACGAACGCTAAGATGTCGCCGCCCCTGCGCACTCGGGCCGACCAGGACGCGATCATCCAGGGCCTTGTGGACGGCACCATCGACGCCATCGCCACGGACCACGCGCCCCACGCCCCGCAC
>CAXUCQ010000022.1:8183-17038 GCA_964249295.1 uncultured Armatimonadales bacterium
TCACGCGCCGCACGAGAAGGAGCAGGAGTTCGCCCGCGCCCCGTTCGGGATGCTGGGCCTGGAAACCAGCCTGGCCCTGGTCGTCACGCACCTGGTCAAGCCGGGCATCCTGACACTGGCGCAGACGGTCGAGAAGATGTCCACGGCCCCCGCCCGCCTGCTGCGCCTGCCCGGCGGCGCGCTGGGCGTGGGCGACCCCGCCGACATCACCGTGTTCGACCCCGCCGCCGAGTGGGCCGTGGACGTGAACGCTTTCAAATCGAAGTCGCGCAACTCGGTTTTGCAGGGCGTGACGCTGACGGGTCGCGCCGTCACGACGTTCGTGGGGGGCCGGCAGATTGACTGACCCGACGCTCCAGGCGGTGCTGTTCGATCTGGACGACACCCTGCACGACCGGACGGCGGCGGGCCGCCTGCGGGCGGAGCGCTGGGTCGACCAGCACCTGACCCCAGACGGCCCGACCGAGCGGGCGCAGATGGTCGCGTGGCTGATCGCGCTGGACGACGGCGGCTACGGCTCCAAGGCCGAGATCCTGCGCCGCCTCCAGGAGCGGCGGCCGGCGCTCGCGTGGGACGTGGAGACGTTCACCCGCCTGTTCGTCGAGGCTTTGATCGAACACATCACGCTCACGGAAGAGGCTCAGTCACTTCTCGAAGCGCTGCAAACAGATCAGATTCCGTGGGGCATCGTCACCAACGGCCCGGCGACGCAGCGGGACAAAATCGTGCACCTCGGATTGGACAAATTGACGGACTGCGTGTTGGTGTCCAGCGAGTTCGGCTGCAGAAAGCCCGACCGCCGGATATTCGACGCGGCGGCGGACCGCCTCGGCGTCCCGGCCACGCAGATTTTGTTTGTCGGCGACCACTGCCGGAACGACATCGTCGGGGCGCACGGGGCGGGCATGGCAACGGCCTGGCTGGCCCACGGGCGCCCGTGGCCGCAGGAAGAAGCGGCGGCCCCCGATCACATCGTCTCGTCACTCGCCGATGTGTGGCCCATTTTGAATCCGGCATCAATAGCATGACCCAAGCACATCTCGTCCTCGCGGACGGCACAACCTACACCGGAACGGCCTTCGGCGCGTCGGGAACGACGGTCGGCGAAGTGGTCTTCAACACCGGCATGACCGGCTACCAGGAGATCCTCACCGACCCCTCCTACGCGGGCCAACTGGTCGCGCTGACCTACCCGATCATCGGCAACTACGGCGTCACCCCGGACGACTTCGAGTCGCGCCGCGTCCAGGTCGCCGGATTCGTCGTCAAGGAACTCGCCGACGCCCCCAGCAACTGGCGCTCGGAAGGGACGTTGGACGCTTTCCTGAAGACCCACGGCGTCGTCGGCATCGCCGGGCTGGACACGCGGGCGCTGACCCAGAAACTGCGCTCGGTCGGCGTGATGATGGGCGTGATCTCCAGCGAAAACACGCCGGACGAGCTGCGCGACCTGCTGGCCCGGTCCGCCGGCTACGCCGACATGGAGTACGTCCAGCAGGTGACGACTCCCGAGCCGTATGTCTGGCCCTCGGCGACGGGCGAGACCAAGTACAGGATCGCCCTGCTCGACTGCGGCGTGAAGTTCAACATCCTGCGCTCGCTGGCGTCCCTGGGCGTGGAGACCACGGTCTATCCGTCCCACACGCCCGCCGAGACGATCCTGGCGGCGGACCCGGACGGCATCTTCCTGTCGCCCGGCCCCGGCGACCCGGCCCTGCTCGGCGACGTCGTGCAGACGGTGCGCGTGCTGTCCCACGCCAGGCCGACCATGGGCATCTGCCTGGGCAACCAGCTCCTCGGCTGCGCCTTCGGCGGCCGCACGTTCAAGCTGCCGTTCGGCCACCGCGGCTCCAACCACCCCGTCAAGGACCTGGAAACGGGCCGCGTGGTCATCACCAGCCAGAACCACGGCTACGCCCTGGCCGCCGACGGCTTCAACGACCCGGACGTGGAGGTCTGGCAGATCAACCTGAACGACGGCACGGTCGAGGGCCTGCGGCACAAGACGCTGCCCATCTTCTCGATCCAGTACCACCCGGAGGCCTCGCCCGGCCCGGCGGACAGCCGGGGCTACTTCGCGCGCTTCCTCCAGATGATCGATGAGCACCGGGCGTAAATCGGCCCTCGCCCTGCTGCTCTTCGCCTGCCTGGCCGTGCGCCTGACGGCGCTCGACGCCGACCCGCCCCGGTGGCTGTCGTGGAGCACGGGGCTGCAGACCGATGAAGGCTTTTACACGCTGGACGCGCGGCACGAGGCGCTGTTCGGGGCCTGGGCGCCGGGCGACTTCCACGACCGGCTCCTTTCGCCCCTGCTGAGCCTGCTGCAGGAGGGCGTCTTCCATGTCATCGGCGTCGGCACGGTCCAGGCCCGCCTGATCCCGGTGACGCTCGGCCTGCTGACGATCGCCCTCTTCTGGTACGCGCTGCGCGCGGCGCATGACGAGCGCGTCGCCCTTTGGGGGGCGCTGCTTCTGGGCCTGGCGCCACCTGTGGCGTTTTACAATCGGCTGGCGCTGCAGGAAACGCCGACGGTCTTCTGGCTCGTGCTGGCCTTCGCGCTCTGTTGTGCCGCCGACAGGCGGACTGATCGCAGGGCGCGCGGGACGGCGCTCGCCCTGTCCGGCCTCTGTGTCGCCATCGCAATGATTTTCAAGGCGCTGGCGGTCATCGCCCTGCCGGCGTTTCTGCTGGCGTGGTGGATGAGCGGGGCGAAAGCCCCAGGACTGAAGTCCTGGGCTGCCGGGGAGAAGACTGCCCGCCTGCGCGGGCGAGGCAAGGTCCTGCACACTCCTTCTGCGCCTTCACGGGCGGGCAGTCCGCACTTTGCAGCCCAGGGCTTCAGTCCTGGGGGTGCAAGCGCGGAGTTTCTGCCCCCGCTGTTCGGCCTGTCGCTCGCTCTCCTGCTCTACGGCCTGCTCTGGTACGCGCCGCACCACGCCGAACTGGCGCGCATGGCGGCGTACTACCGCACGCACCAGTTCGAGCCGCACGCCGCGCGCAGCGTCTGGCTGAACGTCCGGCGCGGACTGGTCGATGGCGAGCGCGGCCTTGTTCCGTATCTTCTGCGCCTGCTGCCCGTCCCCTGCCTGCTCGCCGTGATGGGTTTCCGGCGGAAGGCCGGGCCGACGGAGACCGTGCTGGCGGCATGGCTGCTGGGCGGCTTCGCGTTCTGCCTGCTGTCGTCCTACGCGCCGGACCGGTACTACGTGCTGTTCTTCCCCGCGCTGGCGGGGCTGGCAGCCCTGGGCGCGGCGCGACTGCCGCGCCCGGGGCAGTGGGCGGCGCTGGGCCTGTTTCTGGCAACGAGCGGCTACTGGTACGGTCAGGCCTGGGCGGGCCGCGAGCACGCCCGCCGGGACGCCGCGCAGACCCTGACGCGGACGCTGCCCGCCCGCAGCGTCGCCGTGGGCGAGATGGCGCCGGCGCTGTGCCTGGACACGCCGTTCCGGGCCGCCCCGGTGCAGCCGGGCCTGTCCAACGACGACCGGCCCGTCGAGCGTCTGCGCGCGACCGCCGTTCTGGTGACGCGCGTTCCGGGTCAAGTCCGGTGGTGGCAGGCGCACGCGCCCGACGCCGTCCAGCCGTCACGGCGAATTTTGACACTGCCGCTGCATGGTCGCCACGGCAGCCTGGTCGATGTTTATGCCGTCAGGAAGTAGGGCGAGCGAGTGCCTGAGACACGTCTGAAGACAGGGCTGCGCGCGGGGTTGGCCGCCGGGATGGTCTACGCGGGCGTGGCGCACTTCCGCAACCCGGATCCGTTCATCAGCATTGTGCCGGACTGGCTGCCCGCGCACCCGGCGCTGGTCGCCGTCAGCGGCTTTTTCGAGATCGCGGGCGGTCTGGGCCTGCTGCTCCCCGCCACCCGCCGGGCGGCGGCGTGGGGGCTGATCGCGCTCTACGTCGCCGTGTTCCCGGCCAACGTCAACATGGCGGTCCGCGACCTGCCGCTGGACGGGCGGCACTTCGGCTGGCTGCTCTGGCTCCGTCTGCCGCTGCAGGCCGTTCTGATTCTGTGGGCCTGGTGGTACACGCGCAAGGAGGTCTCCACGTCGCCGACGCCGAACACGCAAGGGAACGAGCAGGGACGACCCTGATCGTCAACAGGAAAAAGGTGGACCCACTCATGCCCCGTATCAATGAAGAAACAGGACCCGTGACGCAGGCGGCGACGCCCGCCGCGACCGCGAACCCGGCCCCGCTCGGCCTGTGCGGCTTCGCACTGACGACGCTCGTGCTGAGCGCGGCGAACGCGAAACTGATCGACGCCCCCGACATCGCCATCGGCCTGGCGCTGTTCTACGGCGGGCTGGGCCAGCTGCTGGCCGGGATGTGGGAGTTCAAGACCGGCAACACGTTCGGCGCGACGGCGTTCTCCTCCTACGGCGCGTTCTGGCTGGCCTTCGCCGCCACGCTCCAACTGCACCTGGTCACGTCCCACGCCGCGCTCGGCTGGTTCCTGCTCGGGTGGACCCTCTTCACGGGCATCATGTTCCTGGCGACCCTGCGGATCAACATGGCGCTGATCGTGCTGTTCGGGCTGCTGTTCGTCACGTTCCTGCTGCTGACGCTGGGCGAGTTCGGGGCCGGGACCGGACAGCTCGGCGGCTACGTCGGCATCGCGACGGCCCTGGTGGCCTTCTACACGGCGCTGGCGGGCCTGCTCAGCTCCCTGCCGTCGGCGGCGTTCACGCTGCCCGTCGGGCCGAGAAGCTAGCCGCCGTGAAGCTGGACGAGATTGCACCCTACTGGCGGGGCGCGCACGAAGAACTGCTGGAGACCGTCGCCATGCTGACGCCGGACCAGCTCGACGCGCGTCCGAGGGCGGGGACCGCGAGCGTCCGGGACATCCTGCTGGGCCTGGCGGCGGCGGAGCGGTTCTGGGTGTCGCACCTGGTCGCGGGCAACGCCTACGAGCGGCCCCGCGCCGACCAGTACCCGGACGCGGCGGCCCTGGTCGAGCTTCTGGCGGCGGCCCGGCAGGTGACGATGCGCGTGCTGGAGCCGTTCAGCCGGGAAGGCCTGCGGGCGGTCCGCCACGTCCCCGCCGACCCGCAGACCAACCGGCCCGAGACGAACATGCCCGTCGCCTGGCTGTTCCAGCACGTCCTGGAGCGCGAAATCTTCGCCTGGGGCCAGGTCCGGCTCCGCCTGGACGACGAGCAGGGAAGGCGGCCCCACGATGGATAAACACGATGGATGAAGTCGTACTCGTCCCCTACGATCCGGCCTGGCCGACCCTGTACGCGCAGGAAGCGGCCCGTCTGCGCGAGTCGCTCGGCGACCTAGTGGTCGCGGTGGAGCACTTCGGCAGCACGGCCGTTCCCGGTCTGACCGCCAAGCCGATCATCGACATCTTGGTCTGTGTCCGCACGCTGGACGAGGCGCGGACGCGGGCCATCCCCGTCCTGGAGTCGCTCGACTACGCCTACTGGCCGCAAGACCCGTCGCCGGACCGGATGTTTTTCGTCCGCGGCCTGCCCCCGAACGGGCCGCGCACACACCACGTCCACGTCGTCGAGCCGGCGGTGACGCACGACCCGCGCCTGGGGGAATTCCGGTTCGCCGACCGTCTGCTGTTTCGGGACTACCTGCGGGCGCACCCCGCCGAAGCGCAGCGATACCTCGCCCTGAAGCAAGACCTGCTGGCCCGCTTCTCGCACGACCGGGAGGCATACACGGGCGGCAAGACGGACTATGTCTACGGCGTGCTGCAAAAAGCGCGCGAAGAAAGCTGCCAACCTCAAACTACGGGCGAGTAACGGAACGCCTCTCGCTCGGGTACGAACACTGCGTTGAAGGCGCTAGGGTGACAACATGAACAAAGTGGCCTGTGTTGTCGTATTCTTGTTTGGCTGCTGGATGCTCCGCCCCGCCATCGCTGAAGCCAAGGCCGAGACTCACGCGACCGTCGCTGAGGTGTCCCTGCCGCAGATGGTTCAAAGCAGCCAGATCATCGTGACGGGCAAGGTCGTCAAAGTTGAGATGCAGACGGCCGGGCCAGGAATCGACCTGGTGATCTGCTACGTCCAGGTTGACGGGGTCATCAAAGGCACACCGCACTTCGTCACCACGGACGTGTTCGGCGGGCCTGTCAAGACCGTCGCGGTCGGCTATGAAGTCGGCCCGAACGTCCCCGGTAACTACTGGCGGCACGACATCGCCGAGGACGGGGTGTGGTTCATGTCGGCCCTGCCGTCCTCAGGCGTACCAGGGCTACCCCAGAGAGTCAATGGAAGCTACTTCAATGTTGGCCGAAGAGACCGCACGAGTGTCGAGGCAGTGAAAGCACTGCTCCGACAGACTGACGTCCTGCGACGTGGGCCGTCCGAAGGCGGGCAGACCGGCCGCGAGCGCGTCGGCCATGAGACAAACGCCCCCAGCGGGACGCCGATGAGCCGCTTGAACTTCTCGGGTCGTAGGACATGGAGCGATGGTACAATGTCTTCATGCCGACGGTGATGCAGATAGGCCGCTATCGCTTCTTTTTCTACAGCAACGAGAATCAGGAACCGGCCCACATTCATGTCAAAGCCGGTGAAGATGAAGCCAAGTTCTGGCTGGAGCCGATCCTGCTGGCCTCAAATCATGGGTTCCGCACACGCGAACTCAACGAGATCGAAGGCCTGGTCGCGCAGCACCAGGCTCAGTTTGTGGAGACGTGGAATGACTACTTCAGCGAATCCTAGACCCAAAATCGAGCGTGGCTATGTCCCGCGAACTGCCCTTGCCAAATCGGTGGAGTTTTCAGGCGAGTCCATGCAGGTCTTTCTGACGGACGGGCGCGTCCTGAGCGTGCCGCTGCTCTGGTTCCCCCGCCTTTGGGCGGCGACGCCGGAGCAGCGCTCTCAGGTGGAGATCGGCGGGGGGGGAGTGGGCTTACACTGGCCGGAGATAGATGAAGATTTATCCGTGGCGAATCTGATGGCTGGTGGGGATCGGCGCTCGGCTTAGCCGCGGCATCAGACAGTGCCGGTCACGAAGACCGGAGCGTTGCGACCCAACACGCGCCGCCTCCGACGCGACACCGCCCCTCCTCTCGGCGGCTTCGCGGCGCTTGCCTTCTCAACCCGCCGGGGGCGCGGCTCGGCTGGGCCGTTCTACGTGGCCTACCGAACTGAAGTTGATCCTGACCGACGCACGAAGTCTAGTGGTTGAGGGGTGCAACATGGAAAAAATGGCCGAATCAAAAAAGGCGCGGGGATGTGCCTTTCTACTCGCGCCCCTGGCATTGCCGACGGTGTTGGGTTCCTCTGTGGCCGCAGCCCCGGTGGACAAATATTGTCAGGTGAAGAACAAAGAAAAGAACATATCGCCAGCCCCTCTGATTGCAAACCCCTCGCACGTCATAGGGACCTGTTCGTACCAGGCCGGGAGTACGCCCCATACGCTGACGCTGCTCAGGGCGGATCTGCCGCTCCTGTCGCTGGAAGAGGATCGCGCGCTGTTGCGCGGGGTGCCGCCGCAGGAGTTCGACCGCTATCGCGGGAACATCGCCTACCTCGTGATCGACACGGCACAGTCCGCCGTGCCGCATCCCAAGGTCGTCTGGGGGACGTATGGCGTGGATGGAAACAGGGTTAGGCCTAGTCCCGAAAATCTGATGGGGGACGTCGTCTGGGATGCCAGGACGCACGCCGCCTATGCCGTCCTCGGCAAGACCGATGGGGGCCATTCGGTGTCGATCTACGTTTACAAGATCGACCTCGCCAGCGACCTGGCGCCGCTCCCACTGAAGCTGGAGGCAGCCAGCCGCCTGTCCGCCCTCAGCGACGCGCGGCCGCTGGTGGAAACGACGTGTGCGACGGGCTTGACGGAAGTCAAGTCGGTCCAGGCCTCCGCGACGGCGGAGGGGCTGCGGCTGCACTTCCTGCGCGACTATCCCGATGAGAACCGGGCTGAGGAATACAAAGCGCCGCTCGACGTCTTCCTGAATCTCACGACGTACAAATGGTCCGGCACATATGACCGTAACTTCGGCGTGGGGCGAATTGATAAGCTGTGAGAGGAAGACCGTCATGTTTTGGAAGTCGTCAAGGCGGTTCGTGGAACGCTCAGGCCGGTGCGTTCTGCTTCTGTCCATCCTTCTCGCCGCGCCCATGTGGGCGTGCCTGCCCCACAGGGCAGACGCAGGCCGACCGGCCCCGGCGTTTGTCAAGGTCAACCAGCTTTATTTTCTCTACACCTACCCCGTCGTCCCCTACCTGGACGCACACGGCGTGTTGATGGTCGGCTTGGTGGGACTGGGGCGGGGCTTGTCCTGCGACCGCCCCGGCGACCCAAAGACACAGCCTTTCCACTCATCAGGTTTGGTCAAGACCGACGCAGTGGCGCGCCGCGAGACGCTGACCTTTGGCGGCCACGTTCTGGCCTTCCTCGCGGACAGCGCGACGGTTCAGGCGGACGGCAAGCCCGTCCCGATGGAAGCCGCCGCGCGATGGGACACTCCGACACGGCACATGATCGTGCCGGCACTCACCCTCGCCCAGTGCCTGGGGCTGCCGACGCGCTGGGACCCGCAACGCCGTCTGCTGTCTTTAAGCGGCCCGGACGCCTTAACAGCAACTGACGCCCAGGACTTCGGCATTCGGCAGCAGGATTTGAAGGGGAAAAACACAGCGGCACTTGCGCCGCAAAGAGTGACGCTTCATCTCAAGAGTGCGCCCAAGGATGTCAGATTTCCAGTCTACTACGCGGGTTCACGCGACACGCCATGGATCATGATCGAAGTGGAGAATGTTTCCAGGTCTGTCATTGCCGCGGAGGAGTTGAACGTGGCAGTTCTTTTTTCCAGGGACAAAGAAAGTCAAGACCTGGATGGCGGGGAGTTCAGCGGCAGGTTCCGTCGCGGACCC
>CAXUCQ010000023.1:0-372 GCA_964249295.1 uncultured Armatimonadales bacterium
CTCCCAGCCGGTCCGCCAACTGCGCCCCGGTCATGCCCAGCGCCTCGCGCGTCTCGCGGATCCAGCCGCGTCGCGGGGCCGGCAGTCGGCACAGCCCGCCGGCCTGTGCCAGCGTCCGGTCCATCTGCCGCCGCCGGAGCGTCCGTGTTTCTGTGCGTATGCTCATGGTTTATTATAGCCTATCGGCATCTAAACTAGACTCATATTATCTATTATGTACTATATTAACACTCACGTTTTATCGACGATAGCCAGTAGTCGTCCCAGCGAAGACCGGATGTTGAAGGACGATGCCTCACCCGATGATTACCGTTATTGTTCTGACCTTCAACTCGGTGGATTCGCTCGCCCAGGTCATCGAGTCCTGCCGGG
>CAXUCQ010000023.1:382-14692 GCA_964249295.1 uncultured Armatimonadales bacterium
GCACGGACGGGACCGTTGAACTGGCGCGCTCGCTCGGCTGTGAGGTCGTGCAGCACCCGTTCGAGAACTACTCACAGCAGCGCAACTGGGCGCAGGAGCACGCCGGCCTGGGGGCCGACGACTGGGTGCTGCACCTGGACAGCGACGAGGTCGTGTCGCCGGAACTGGCGGCAAGCCTCCGGCGAGCGGTCGAAGCGGACCGGACCGATGTGGACGGGTTCCTCGTGCGCCGACTGTCTTATTTCCTGGGCCGCCCCATCCGCCACGGCCACATCAACCCGAGCTGGCACCTGCGGTTGTTCCGGGCGGGAAAAGGCTTCTGCGAACACCGGCTCTACGACCAGCACTTCGTCGTGCCGGGGGCCACGGCCAAGCTCGACGGCCTGCTGCTGGACCTGCAGCTGACGACGCTGGAGAAGTGGACCGCCGCGCACAACCGCTGGTCCACCGCCGAGGCGCGCGAAGCCGCCGAGCGGCTGACGGCGACCGAAGGGGCGGAGGCGCAGACCCTCCGCGCGAGCCTGACCGGCGACCTGCGCATGAAGAAGCGCTGGCTCAAGAACAACGTCTGGTACCGCAGCCCGCTCCTCGTGCGGCCATTCGTCTACTTCTTCTACAGCTACGTGCTGCGGCTCGGCTTTCTGGACGGGCGGGTCGGACTCGTGTACCATCTGCTGCAGGCGTTCTGGTTCCGTTTCCTCGTGGATGCCAAGATCATGGAGATGAGGATGGCGGCGGCGGAGGCGCGCAGAGACGCTCCCGTGGGGGCGGACGGCGGCGCATAAAAAAGTTGTAAGAAAACTCCTTTTGCTGCCTTGGAATTGTTTGACATTCCTGACCACTTCATGTATAATGGCGTATTCCTCTTCACGGCTAGCTGCACCGACCGTAGGGAATGTTTAGGACGGGCTAGGTTCCAGTGGCCGCCGTCGGCAGTCTTCTCAAGACTTTTCAAGGTTTCGCGTCATCCGTCGTGTATTCCCGCCGGCGTCGGGCCGACCGCCGGGGCGACCGTTAGGCGGCTGGTTCTGCTGATTGGAAACCGCCCGTCCACTGCGGCACTCCCGGAGATCAAATCGGCGGCACAGCGCCTCCGGGAATTCTGTTCATCTTTACCCGTAAGGAAGCCTGTTTTTCGCAGGGTTGGCATAGAAATTGCAGTAGCAAGTGTGGGGTACTCCATGCTCGGAACAAGTCACCGAACGCCCATGAGCAAGACCGCCCGCCGGCCGATGCGCGTCTGCATTGTCAATGAATTCTTCCACCCGGACGACACGGGCGGCACCGGCACGGTGCTGTCCGACCTCGCCCGGACGCTGCGCCGCGACTACGGCGACGTGGAGATCGACGTCGTCACCAGCGACAAAAAGTACCGCGACTGGGACACGCGCCTGCCGGCCTTCACCGACTGGGACGGCGTCCGCATCTTCCGCCTGGACACGCCCAACCCCGGCGGGCGGTCGACGGGGTCGCGCCTGGCCGTCAACGTCCTCTTCGGCGCGCGGGCGCTGGGACGCCTGCTCCGGCTGGGGCGCTATGACCTGCTGCTGGTCGGGACCGCGCCGCCGACCGTCGCCCTGTTCGCGGGGCTTTACAAGAAGCTGACCGGGACGCCGTTCCTCTACGTCGTCTACGACCTGGAGCCGGACCGCGCCGTCACCATGAAGGTTCTCTCGCCGCGCAGCCCTGTCGCCCGCGCGCTGCGGTCACTGCAGAAGCGCTGGCTCCATGCCGCCGACCGCGTCATCGTCCTGGGCCGCTGCATGCGCGACCACGTCATGGAGGCCTACGCGCTCCGCCCCGAGCAGGTCGAGGCGATCGCGATCGGCAGCGACGACGAGGCCATCCGGCCCCTGGACAGACAGACGCGGTTCCGCGCCCGGCACGGCCTCGAAGGGTTCGTCGTCGGCTACACCGGCAACTTCGGGCGCTACCACGACTTCGACACCCTGCTCGACGCCGCCCGCGCACTCCGGGACCAGGGCGCAGATGTCACGTTCGTCCTCGTCGGCGGCGGCGCCCAGCAGTCGCACATCGCGCGACGCATCGCCGACGAAGGGCTGTGCAACGTCCGCCTGTTCCCGTTCGTGGCCCAGGAAGACTACGCGGACCTGCTGGCCTCGGCGGACGCCCTGTTCGTCACGCTGGAGCCGGGCATGGAAGGCCTGTGCGTCCCGAGCAAGTTCTACAGCATCCTGGCCGCAGGCCGGCCCGCCGTCGCGATGGTCTCGCCCGTTTCGGAAGTCTCCCGTGTCATCGCGGAAGCCGGCTGCGGCGTCCGACTCGATGCCGGAGACGTCAAGGGTCTCGTGGCGGCGATCCTGCACCTCGCCCGACACACCCAGGAAGCGCAAGCGATGGGCGCGCGGGCGCGGGTGGCGCTGGAGCAGCGCTACAGCAACCGCCGCGTCGCCCAGCAGTACCACCGCGTCATGCGCGCGGTCGTCTCTCCCAGCGGGCGCGCCCCCGCGCCGGCCCCAGGGCCTAACCCTGCCGAGCCGGAGGCGCCCCGCTTCGTGTTCTCGCCCGGTCAGCGCCGGGACGCGGAGCGGGAGCGGATCGCCGCCTGTGCCGCCCGGAACGCGGCCCGCGCCGACGCGCACTTTCGCGGATTCGCCGGCGACGACTGACCCGCGCCGTCCGCCACAGGAAACACACAAGACGTGTGTGAGCGAGATGACACTATGTCAGGCCGCTGATCGGGTACAATCCCGGCGCCATCGTTCTCAGCGATCACGCCTCGACCCGGTCTGCACTTTTAAGTATCAACCGAAGCAGTAAATCAATCGGTTCGTCAACAGCCATGATGTTCCGTTCAGGACATCCTGGCCTCCCCTCAGAACAGAGGAAATAATGATCGCAACTCGAAAACCGAAAACGGCAGTCTCGCACAGTGCCGGCCTGCTTCCCTGGATGAGCGCCCTCGTGCGGGACAACATCACACTGACGGTCCTGCTGATGGTCGTCGTCGTGCCGCTGCTGACGGGGACCGATCTTCTCAACACACGCGGCAAGCTGGTCGCCTTTGAGGGACTCGGCGCGCTGCTGACGCTGCTCGCGCTCAGCCAGGCGCGGCTGTCGGGGCTGGGGGTGCGCCTGCGGCAAAGCCTGACCGCCGGCCCGAACCTCCCCGTCGCGCTGCTCGCGCTGTTCGCTCTGGTTTCGTGCGCCTTCGTGCCTTCCGCAGACGCTGCGTACTCCCACACGGAGGCCATGCGGATCGGCTTCTGCGCGCTGCTGTACTTCGTGCTCGCCTACCACCTGCGCGGCAAGGGACACCTGCAGACCATCACCGACGGCCTGCTGCTCGTCACGGCGGCGGTGTCGCTCTACGGCCTGTCCCAGATGTCGTCCAGCGACCGGATGGTGGAGGGCAGCTTCGGGTCGCACGAGCTGATGGGATCGTTCCTGATGCTGATGCTGCCGCTGGCGCTGGCGCTCGGGCTGACCAAGACCGATGACACCAAGCGACAGCTCGCGGCCCAGTCCGTGGCCCTGCTGGCGACCGCCTGCCTGCTCATGGCCCGCTCCCGCTCTGCCTGGATCGGCGGCGGCGTGTCCCTCGTCGCGCTCTCCGTGCTGGCGTGGCGCTTCCAGTCGATTCCCAAGTCCGTGCAGGTCAACACCTCCTTCTGGCTTCAGCAGGTGCGCCAGCGCAAGCACATGATCGTCGGCCCGCTGCTCGTCCTGGGCGGCGCCCTCGCCCTGTTCGTCCTGCTGTCGCAGACCGGGACGATGCTCCAGCAGCGCGCCGGCACCATGGCCAAGGTGGACGCCGACGCTTCATTCCAGACCCGACTGGCCATGGACCGAGGCGCCCTGCGCATGGCCCTGGACAAGCCCCTCTTCGGCTGGGGCGTCGGCACCTATCCCATCCACGCCGCCCAGTTCACCGGCTTCGGCGACGACCCGGCGCGCGTCCTCGCCCACGGCACGTCGCACAGCAACCTCGCGCACGACTTCTACCTGCAGACGGCGGCGGAACTCGGGTTCGTCGGACTGGGCCTTTACCTGACCGTCCTGGTCGCCTTCTTCGCCGTCGGCCTGCGGGCGCTGCCGTCCCTGCCGAACGGTCTGCGCCGGACGGTCCTCATCGGGTGCCTGGCCGCAATGATCGCGCAGGCGGTGGACGCGCTGGGCAGCCCCGCCTACAACTTCGCCTCCGTCAGCCTCTTCCAATGGGTGCTGATGGGCCTGGGCATGTCCGCCGCCGGCCTGGGCACCCGTGTCCCCATGAGCACCCTGGAACGGTCCGCAGACGTGGACGCCGCCACCGGCGTCTCACGCCCGCTGATGCGCGGCCTGCAGTACGGCTTCGCGGGCCTGATCGCCCTGGGCGTTGTGTCCCAGATCGTCCCCACCATGTCCGCCGCCTTCGCCCAGACCTGCACCGTCGGCGGCGTCGGCACGTTCCGAACGCAGGTGAACGGCCTCAACGCCATCGGACCGACACAATCGACGACGGTCGTCAGCACGTTCAACGGCAAGCCGGCGCATGGCGTCCGCTACGTAGAAACCTACTCGCCCACGCTCGCTGCGGCCGGGTTGGTAACAATCACGATGCAGACGGATTATTCCTTGCTGATTCAGCGTAACACCACTCCCGCACCGCCGAATGGAGCGCGAGTCACGATCCGCGCCACCTACTTCGACTCCAACAACCGGCCCTACCAGAACACGAGTGTGACCATCATGCTCAATTGAGCCGACACCTGGGGCCGGACCGCAGAGGCTGGCCTCAGACATCGCTCCTGACATATCATCGAATTGACACAGTCCAACTGCCGTTTTTGAAAGGAAAGTCTCTTGCACAACCTCTTCCGCTCCCAGCGCCGCGCCGCCGGCCTGCTTCCCCTGCTGACCCTCGGCTCCCTCACGGCGGTCATGCCGGCGTCGGCGCAGACCACCATCACGGTCGGCGCCGCCGATCCAACTAACCCGACCAATGTCCCTTTCGGGACTGGAGGCCAGTACAGCCAGGGGCAGGCGTCCGAGTACGAGCAACTGTATTCCGGCTCGGCGTTCTCCAGCCCCGTCTCGATCAACACAGTCTCGTTTTCCTCGGGGAACTTTGTCGGCAACACGACCGAGGCCGTGACTTACAACGTCTCGGTGTTCCTTTCCAACACGACCGCGACGGCTAACACGCTCAGCAGCACGTTCAGCGACAATTACGGCTCGAACCGGACTCTCGTCTTTTCCGGCACACTGCCCGCCGCGCTCACCAACACGAACAGCTTCGACCTGAACATCCCGGTCGTGCCGAACACGTTCGTGTTCAACAACAGTTCCGCCGCCGGCTCGAACCTGTTGTTCGACGTGTTCATCAACGGGGAAACCGACTCAGCGATCCCGCCGAACAACTTCGAGTTCTTCCAGGGAACCAGTTCGGACCTGACCGACAGCGTCTTCTACTCCGATTATCCCGCCGACAACAATTCGGTGGTTTCCCCCGGCGGCCTCCTGACACAGTTCACGGTGACGCCGGCGATCCTGCCGGCCACCCCCGAACCCTCGTCACTGCTTGCACTGGCGCTCGGCGTGGCCGGGACGGCGGGCCTGGTCGCCCGTAAGCGCCGCCAGGCGTAACACAGCAAGGCCGCTCCCACACGGGAGCGGCCTTGTCATCTAGATCGGCTTCGTGTTTTTGGAGAAGAGCGCCCCCGGGCAGAATCGAACTGCCGGCACAGAGTTTAGGAAACTCTTGCTCTATCCACTGAGCTACGAGGGCATACAGTCCTCTTTCACGTCTTCGTCACGTTTGGTTTCTCGGTCGGCGCGGCGCCTGCCGCCTTGACGTATTTGGCAGGGTCCTTGTCGAACGTGGGCTTACAGGACGGGCAGCAGAAGTAGTAGGTCTTGCCCTTGTAGGTGCTGCTGCCGACGGCATCCTTGACGGAGGCGATCTTGTCTCCGGTCACGGGACAGATCAAGGGCGCGGCCTTGACAGCCTTCACAGAAGGCTTGGGCGGCGCGGCACTGGTCACGGCAGGAGCCGCAAAAACGGACACGCCGGCCAGAAGCAATGCCGAAGCCCTACACGCTGTTTTGGTCATGGAATCGATCTCTCCTCTGATCTCTGCCTCCATTATACACCATGCGGCGGGATTGACACCAACCTGTCGGGAGAAAAACGACTGATGGCATCGTTCCACGCTGGAGAGCGTCTCCCGGCGCATCCGCCGGGGAACCATCCGCGAGCGTGACACGTTATGTCAGGGACATGCCTCCCCACCCTTCCTCCAGCCTTCCTCGCGCCGGTCAGCCGTCGGCGCGTCTTCTCCTTGCAGCGCTCGCCTGGGGCTTCCTGAGCAGCGTCGTCCCCTGCCGCGCCGCCTCCACCCCCGCGCCCATAATCGTGCGCCTGCCGTCACAAAAGCCGAGCGGCAACGCGCTCAACGACACGATCTGGGTGACGTTCTACCGGGGAAAGTCAAACGTCGGGCCGACGCCCGCCGTGGTCATGCTCCACCCCATCGGCGAGGACCAAGGCGACCTGTCGGACAAGTTCATGCACCGACTGGCGCAGCAGGTCGCGGACCGGGGCATCTCGTGCGCCCTGATGACGCTGCCCTGGCATTCCCAGCGCCTGGCGCCGCACGCGGCCAATCTCTACCATTTCATCGGCCCGAACATTGATGACGTGCTCCAGTCGTTCTCCCAGAGCAGCTCGGATGTCGGCACCGTCGTCACCTGGCTCGGCGGACAGCCCGGCGTGGACGCGCAGCGGCTCGGCGTCGTCGGCATCAGCCTGGGGGCGATCATCGCACACCTGGCGATGGGGCAGGACGCCCGGCTAAAAGCGGGCGTCGCGATGGAGGGCGGCGGCAACCTCCCCTCGCTGTATCACACCAGCGCCGAGGTGATCCTGCACGGCACACCCGCCGCCAAGCCGCTGACGGCGGCGGATTTCGCGCGCCTGTCGGCGGTCGATCCGGCGAGCTACGCCCGGTTCAACCGGCCCCGACACGTCCTGATGATCGAGGCGGGACGCGACCTGTATGTGCCGCCGGCGGACGCGACCTACCTCTGGAACGCCTTGGGAAAGCCGCCGATCCAGTGGCTGGACACCAACCACTTCGCCTTCCTGCTGACAGGCTCCTCCCTTGCCGACACGAGCGCGGCTTACCTCAAAGGCATCTGGAGCGGCAGGCCCGACGGCACGTTCGCCGTGCCGCGCGTCCGCGCCGTCACGCTGAAGTTCGGCTGGCTCTACGAGTTCTCGGGCTACACAACCCCAGCGCTGCAGTGGGAGTTCCTGACGCTCGGCTCCCGCCCCGATCACCTTTCCCTCTTCAACCTGAATCTGGGTGAGAGCGGTCGCGGCCCGTTCGCAAGCGTGGCCCTCACGGCCACACCCTACATCGATGTCGGCGTCGCGCAGACGGTGCGTGGCAAGCCCCTCCAGCCGTATGTCTCGGTGCATCTCGTCTTCTGACCGTCCCTTGACAAATAGGGGAGAGGAGGCTATACTGACGCGGCGTTCGGATGACGCCGATTCCAGCAGAGGAGGATTCAACGTGGAACGCACGTTTCTGATGGTCAAGCCTGATGGGGTGCAGCGGCGTCTCGTCGGCGAGATCATCCGCCGGTTCGAGAACAAAGGTTTCACGCTGGTGGGGCTGAAGATGCTGACCCCTACCCGCGACATGGCCGAAGCGCACTACGCCGTGCATCGCGGCAAGCCGTTTTTCGAGGGCGTCGTCGGCTTCATCAGCAGCGGCCCCGTCGTCGCGATGATCTGGGAAGGCGAGGATGTCGTCGCGCTGTCGCGCAAGATGATGGGCGCGACCAAACCGTCCGACTCCGTGCCGGGGACGATCCGCGGCGATTATGCCAACACCGTCGAGCAGAACTTGATTCACGGTTCCGACTCCGTGGAGAATGCGGAGCAGGAAATCGGCATCTGGTTCAGCTAGACGCCTGGAACGGAGAAGGGCGTCCCTCGGGGACGCCCTTTCTCCTGCCGCAGACCACTTACTCCATGTCAAACAGCGCCTCAACTCGGCAGCGGAAGCCGGGCAGCAGACTGCCGCCCTCGATCTCCTGCTCACGGGTGTAGGAAGCGAGGACAGTCGGCGACGTGTAGACAGCAAGCGTCTGCGTCTCCGGGAACAGGTGCCAGACCTGCTCCGCGCCGGAGGCGAAATACTCTTCGACCTTCCGAGCCATGTCCAATTTATCTTCCGAAGGCGAAATGATCTCGACACACAGATCAGGCGCGATGCTCCCGAACGTGTCCGGCGCTTTCCCGCCGGGGACACGCTCTTTGCGGGTAAACGAAACATCCGGGCAGCGGATGTTGGCGTCCGTCATGCGGAAACCCGCCTGCCCGGATGTCATGAAACCGCGTTTCCTTGTATACGGCCCCAGAAGCAAGATCAAATTCACGCCGATCTCATCATGTCTCACACTCGTCGCCACTTCTTTGGGTTCTCCATCGACGAGTTCGTAGTGACGCCCATCGTCCGGCAGGCGCATGAACTCGTCTTCCGTCATGGGGCGAAGTTGTGTTTGAAGCGCGACAGCCATACATTCCTCCGGCAGTGGCGACACGCGCCAGATCAAGACATTGTACCCGACAGCAGCGCATCGGTCCTTCACCGCTGCTCCGCGCCCGCCCGCTCGGCAAGGGCGGTGCGGACGGCGGCGAGTTGGGCGTCCACGTCGGCGTCGGTCAGCGTCCGGTCTTCCGCCTGGAACGTCAGGCGCAGCGCGACGCTCTTTTTGCCCTCGGGAACGCCTTTGCCGGTGTAAAGACTGGCCAGCGTGACCGCCTGGATCAGCGCCGGGTCCGCCGCGTTGCGACTCGTGTCTTCGAGCAGGGCATAAGGCGTTGCCATATCAACAACGACGGCCAGGTCTCGGGTGACGGCAGGGAACCTTGGCAGGGGATGGAAGCGCGGCGTCTGTCCGCTCATCCCACGCAGGGCGTCGGCATCGAGCTCAAAGACGGCGACGCGGCCCGTGCCGGCGGGCGCGTCGAGCGCGTCTTTCACCCAATCGGGATCGACTTCGGCGACGTAGCCGACGGTTCTGCCGGCGACGGAAACGGCGGCGCACCGGCCGGGGTGCATCCCCCGACGCGCTTCCGGGGTGAACGTGGACGGCGGCAGTTTCAGCGCCCGCGCCAGCGCTTCGACAAGCCCCTTGGCCGTGAAGAAGTCGATCGCAGCGGGAGGCGGCATGTCCCACCTTGGGGGAGTCGCCGCGCCGGTCAAAACGGCGGCGACGTGGCGTGTCTCCTCGTAAGTCCCCTGCCCCGCCCCCAGCGTGAACGTTTTGCCGATCTCGAACAAACGCACGTCGGATTGACGGCGCTTCAGGTTGCGAACAAGCGCATCTAGAAGATGCGGGACGAGCATCGTGCGGAGGCCGGACAGATCAGCGGACAGGGCCTGACGGATGCGGACCCGACAGCCCTGCGCGGCCTCATCTTCGAACGGCGTCGGGGCGACGAGGGAATTGGTCAGCGCCTCCTGCACGCCCAGCCCAGTGAGAGCGGAGCGCACCTGCGCGGCGAACACGCTCTCCGGCGCGTCTAGGCCGCCCTGCGGATCGTCGGCGGGCGGCAGCGTCTCGGGGAGCGTTTCGTAGCCGATCATCCGGCCTACTTCTTCGATCAGGTCGATCTCGCGGACCAAGTCGGGCCGGAAGGTCGGCACGACGACCTGGAGCGGCTCCGCCGTCGCATCCACAGCGAGACACAGGCGGCGCAGGCTTGCACCAATGGCGGCTTCGGTCAGGTCGGTGCCGAGGATGGCGTTCGTCCGGGCCGGACGGAGCGCGATCGTGCGGGCATGGATGGGCTGTGGATACAGGTCGATACGGCCCAAGACGACCTCACCGCCCGCGAGATCGGCCAGTAGCTCACAGGCGCGTTCCAAGGCGAGCGGGGCGAGTTCCGGGTCGACAAACCGCTCGAAGCGGTACGAGGCTTCCGTCGACAGGCCGAGCGTCTTGCCGGTGCGGCGGATGCTGCCGGGGTCGAAATGGGCCGACTCAAGGAAGATGTGGCGTGTCCGCTCGGCGACTTCGGTCGGGCCGCCGCCCATGATGCCCGCCAGTCCGATCGGCTTTTCGGCGTCGCAGATCAGCAGCATTCCGGGGGTCAGAGCGCGCTCCATCCCGTCCAGCGTTGTCAGCCGTTCGCCGTCGCGGGCCGTCCGCACGACGATCTTACCTTCGGGAAGTGTGTCATAGTCGTAGGCGTGCAGCGGCTGGCCGAGTTCCAGCATGACGTAGTTTGTGATGTCCACGACCACGTTGAGCGGGCGCATCCCCGCCGCCGTCAGCTTCCGCTGCATCCAGTCGGGGGACGGCTGGATAGTGACGTTGCGGATGACTTTGCCCGTGAAGCGGGGACACAGGGCCGGGTCTTCCACGCGCACGCCGGCCCAGCGCCGGACTTCATCGTTCTCGTCGGGCAGCGGCGCGGCGTGTCCGCGCAACGGCAGATCGAGTGCCGCCGCCGCCTCGCGCGCCGAGCCGACCACGGACATCCAGTCGCCCCGGTTGGGCGTGACCTTGGTGTGGTAGACGGGGCCGATCTCGGACGCCGTCGTTTCCTCGACCTCCAGCCCGGCCATCGTCAGCCGGTCCGCCAGGGCCGTGTCGTCGAGAGGCGTGTCGATGTATTCACGGAGCCAAGCGACGGGTAGTTTCATGGTAGGAGGACTTCAGAACTGACGCAGGAAGCGCAGGTCGTTCTCGAACAGAAGGCGGATGTCGTCGATGCCATAGCGGGACATGGTGATGCGGTCCACGCCCAGGCCCCAGGCGAAGCCTGTGTAGCGTTCCGAGTCGATACCCATGGCTTCCAGGATGTTGGGGTGGACCATGCCCGCGCCGCCCAGTTCCAGCCAGCGGCTGCCCCAGCGGATCGCGACCTCGACGCCCGGCTCGACAAAGGGAAAAAAGTCGGGCCGGAAACGGATCTCGACATCGCCGAACAGCAGACGGGCGAAGCGGGCGAACGTGCCTTTGAGGTCGGCCAAGGTCAGGCCTTCGTCCACGGCCAGCAGGTCGACCTGATGGAACGTGTGCAAATGCGTCGCGTCCACGGCCTCGTAGCGGTAGCAGCGCCCTAGCGTAGCGGCCCGGATTGGGGGTTTTTGGCGCTCCATGACGTGCGCCTGGAACGCCGTCGTCTGGGTACGGAGCAGGTGCCGGTCATCGACATAGAAAGACATCTGCTCGTCGAACGCGGGGTGATCGGGGGGATAATTGAGCGTCTCGAAGTTGAAGTGATAATCTTCGATGTCCGGCCACTCGGCGAAGGCGTAGCCCATCGAGATCAAAGCCGTTTTGACGGCGGCCATGGTCTGCGTCAGCGGGTGCAGACCGCCGACGGGATGCGCCGCCCCCGGCAGAGTGACATCGACCGAGTCGGCGAGGAGGCGCGACTCGCGCTCGACGGCGCGCTGCGCCGTCTGCTTCTCGGCGAGGAGCGCGACGAGTTCGTCCTTGCGCGCATTGACGGACTGCCCGAAAACCGGCTTTTCGTCCGGCGGCAGCGTACCGACAAGGCGCAAGAGGCCGGTCAGCCGGCCCTTGCGCCCCAGGTATTCCACCTCAACGGCGTCGATCTCCGCCGTCGTCTGCGCCTGTCGAAGCGAACCCGCCGCCTCGCGGGCGACCTGCTCCAACTGTTCTTGCGGCGTCATATCAACTAAGACGCGACGATGCCCGAGGTCGGGGCCGCCACGGCGATGTTGAGCGACGCGACCAGCGCGTTGAACGCGGCGTTGTCGTGAATCGCCATCTCGGACAGCACCTTGCGGTCGAGGTCGATGCCGCTAGCGCCTAAGGCTGCGATAAAGCGGCTGTACTGGACGCCCTGGGCGCGGCACGCGGCGTTGATGCGCGCGATCCACAACTGCCGGAACTCGCGCTTGCGGTTGCGCCGGTCACGGAAGGCGTAATTGCCGGCCTTCATGACCGCTTCGTTGGCGGTCTTGAACAGGCGGGACTTGCCGCCGAAGTAGCCCGAGGCTTCCTTCAGAATCTTGTGGTGGCGCTTGTGGCGCATCACGCCACGCTTTACACGTGCCATACTTCAGTCTCCTTGTAGCGGGGGGAGACCCCCTATCCGCCTCCGGCACCTTTCCCCCGCAGACGGGGAAAAAGGCCGGTGGCACTTGGCCCTGCGGCTTCACGCCTTGCCAAGAGGACACAATGCCGAGAGGCAGAGCGTGAAAGTTATCAGCCTTTCTCCCAGCCCTGTGGGGGAAAGGTGCCGAAGGCGGATAGGGAGTCTTAATCCGGGATGCCGTTGGGCAGCATCCGCTTGATCGACTTGTTCTTGCCTTTGTAAAGCACGGAGTCGCCGCGCAGCTTACGGAGCGTCGATGCGCCTTTGTGAATGTTCAGGTGGTTCAGATAGGAATGGTTGTGGACCAGCTTGCCGGTTCCGGTCATCTTGAACCGTTTGACCGCCGTTTTGCGGGTCTTGATTTTGGGCATCTCTTTCTCCTTCGTGCGATCCGACGTATGCTTTGACACGGCAATGAACCCGGACACGTGTCTGACGCGCCGGGTTCGTCAACACTCTTCACCGATTTGCTCCGCTCACGCAGGGGGCGGCGTCGCATCCGGCGGGCGCGGCGCCGGCGGCTTGGGCGCGGCAGGCTTCGGCACCTGGTTCGCGGACGGTGTCCCCCCGCCCTTCACGGGGCTGAGGATCATCGTCATCATGCGGCCTTCCATCGCGGCGGGCTTCTCCACCTGGCCGACCTGCGTCGTCATCTGGACGATCTTATCGAGCTGCTGGCGGCCAAACTCCGGGTGGGTGATCTGTCGCCCCTTGAACCGGATGGTCACCTTCACTTTGTCGCCGTCTTCCAAGAACTTGATGGCATTCTTGACCTTAACCTCGAAGTCATGGTCCTCGATGTTCGGGAACATCTGGATGCCCTTCAGCTCGCTCTGTTTGTGCTTCTTGGCCGCGTCTTTTTCTTTTTTGGCCTGGTCGTACTTGTACTTGCCGTAGTCCATGATGCGGCAGACAGGCGGCTGTGCCTGCGGGGCCACTTCGATCAGGTCGATGCCGCGTCCGCGGGCGATGACGAGGGCGTCGCGCGGGGTCATGATGCCCAACTGCGCACCGTCCTCGTCAATCACGCGGATCTCACGCGCGCGGATCCGCTCGTTCATGTTGACCAGCGGCTGGCGCGGGTCCCTGCGAAAGTCTCTGTTGTTTATAGGTTCTCTTCAATCCTTCCCGGCGCGCAGAGGCGCCGGTGTCAGTGTGGCGACGGGCCGGTATACCGTCACGGGCATACGAAATCGCGTTTATTATAGCAGAACCCCGGCGCCTCTGTCAACGCCCGCTCTTCAAGCGGCGGCGATTTCTTCCTGCAGGTTCGTGATAAACGTCTCCATTGGGATCGCCCCCTGATCGCCGAGGTGACGCTTGCGGACGGAGACGCTCCCGGCGGCGGCATCGCGGTCGCCCAGGACGAGCATGTACGGGACCTTCTGCGTCTCGGCCTCCGCGATCTTCTTGCCGACTTTCTCGTTACGTCCATCGACCTCGACGCGGAACCCGGCGTCACGGAGCTTCCGCGCCACGTTCTCGGCGTACTCCTTGTGACGGTCGGCGATGGGCAGAATCACCGCCTGAACGGGCGCGAGCCACGCTGGGAACGCCCCAGCATAGTGCTCGATCAGGAACGCCACCATGCGCTCCATGGTGCTGATGACGCCCCGGTGGATCATGACCGGGCGGTGGTTCTGGCCGTCCTCGCCGACATACTCCAGCGCGAACTGGTTGGGCAGGTGCCGGTCGACTTGGACTGTCGAAACGGTCTCCTCTTTCCCAAGCACGTTCCGCAGCTGGATGTCGATCTTCGGGCCGTAGAACGCCGCCTCCCCCACCCCTTCATAGTACGGCAGCCCGAGGCTCTGGAACACCTCGCGCAGCTCGCCCTCGGCCTGGGTCCAGAGCGCGGGGTTGTCGACGTACTTTTCCGTGTTCTTCGGGTCGTGCAGGCTCAGGCGATAGCTGTAATCCGTGATGCCGAGCTTCCGGTAGGTGCTCTCGACCAGCAGGATGCACTTCTTGACCTCGTCTTTGACCTGAGCCTCGGTACAAAAGATGTGCGCATCGTTGAGCGTCATCGCCCGCACCCGCGACAGACCGCTCAGCTCGCCGGACTTCTCGTACCGGTACATCGTCCCGAGTTCGGCCAGTCGCACAGGGAGGTCGCGGTACGAATGCAGGTCGTTCTTGTAGATCTGGATGTGGTGCGGACAGTTCATCGGGCGCAGGACGAACTCCTCGTTCTCGATCTTCATGACCGGGAACAT
>CAXUCQ010000023.1:14792-16172 GCA_964249295.1 uncultured Armatimonadales bacterium
AGCATCGGGCGCTTCTCGTCGCCGCGCCAGTACGCCCCGGCGATGTGGTCCAGCTTGAAGACGCCGATCTGCCCCGTCGAGGCGACGTGCGGCCCCCGGCACAGGTCGGTGAACGGCCCCTGCGTGTAGAACGAGATCGCCTCACCGTCCGGCAGGTCCTGAATCAGTTCGGCCTTGTAGTCCTGGCCCCGCTCCGTCTCATAAGCAATCGCCTCCTCGCGCGGCTTCTCGGAGCGCGTCAGCGGCAGATCGTCCCTGCGGATGCGCTTCATCCGCGACTCGATCTCGGCAAAATCCTCCGGCGTCAGCGTCCGAGGAAGGTCGAAATCGTAGTAGAAGCCGTCCTCGATGGGCGGCCCAATGGCGAGTTTGGCGTTCGGGAACATCTCGGTCACGGCCTGCGCCATGACGTGCGCCGCCGTGTGGCGCTTCTTCCAGATGTCTGCCGGTTCCACCTGCGGTTCGTCTGAGTTGTCTGCCACGTTGCAATTCTCCACACAAAAGAGTGGAGTATTATAGCCGACAGGCGGGGGCGTTGTCAAACGAAGTCTTAGTCTGTGATGCCGCGTACCACGCCAAGCCCTTCGAGGCCCGCCGTCGGCCCGGCCGCTAGCCACCTCAGATTTACTTTATTGGAAACTTGCTTTTATGTCGAAGTGGGTGTATAATACATCTTAGATATATCTTTAATGCAACAGATATAGCTGCATCAACAACATGGGACATGACCCCGCACGAGAGGAACGAACAGATGCACGAACATCACCACGGCCACAGGGGACACAATGACGCACGACCAGCGGGGGGCAGACCGGAACACGGTCGGGGCAGACGACACGATGCCGCTGGGCGGGGAAACCCCACATTCGATCCCCATCAACCACACACCATGCCGAACGAAGGCAGACGGGGTATCATCGACAGCGTCGAGGAAGGAAACGTGATCATGTTTGACAACAGCCGGCACCGACGCGGCGGCCACCATGAGAGGAGTCACGAAGGGTTCGGATTCGGACGGGGGCCGGGGCGGGGCGAACGGCCTCTGGAACAGGGCGACCTGCGCTGGCTCGTCCTCGATCTCATCGCCGCCCAGCCGCGGCACGGCTACGAGATCATCAAGGCCATCGAGGAGATGCTTAACGGCCACTACGCGCCGAGTCCGGGCGTCATCTACCCGACGCTGACGTTTCTGGAAGAAACGGGGCTGATCGCCGGCGAGCCGCACGGGGCCAAAAAGCTCTACAGCCTCACCGACGAGGGCCGCGCCGCGCTCGAAGCCAACGCGGCGGCGGTCCAGGCCGCGCGCTCTCGGATCGAGGCCGCGCGCGCGCGGTTCGGAGCCGCCCCGGCGCCCGAAATGATGCGCGCGATGGACAACCT
>CAXUCQ010000024.1:0-873 GCA_964249295.1 uncultured Armatimonadales bacterium
TTCCTGGGCTTCCTGCACGGCGGCGTTGATCTTCTCACGCGCTTCGGCCTCGATGCCCGCGAGACGCTGCTCATACTGCCGCCGCGTGTCTTCCATCGCCGCCCGGTCGCGGTCCAATTGGTCGTAGCTCTGCTGGATGTCGTTGCGGCGCTGGTCGAGGATGCCGAACAGCAGCGGGAACGCGAACCGGTTGAGAACGGCCAGCAGAATCAGGAAGCCGATGACCTGCGTCAGCAGCAGCGCCGGTTCAATGCCGAGTTGGTGTAGGATTTCCATAAGATGTTGTCACCAGGGCAGGCTCAGCCTGTCGCAATACTCGTGCTAGTGACCGCTGAGCATGGTCGTCACTTGTTGCGCCGAGGGCAGTAGGCCGCGCAGCGCGAAGAAAAAGACCAGCGTGAAGATGAACAGCGTCTCGACGAGCGCGAATGTGACAAACATGAGGTTGCGGACGCGGCTTTCCGCCTCCGGCTGACGCGCGATGCTCTGAATAGCGGCGGCGAAAACCATGCCCTCACCGATCCCCACCCCGATTGCCGCCAGCGCCACCAACAGTGCGACGCCTAAGGCGAGCAGCCCAAAATAAGTCCCAGCCATGCGATGTTCTCCTTGAAGTGAGTGTGTGATTCGAAACAATGTTTGCGAACGAGAAAAAGATCAGCCAGGGACTGCCATGTCTCCGGCGCGCTCCACGCGGCGTTCCTCGTCCGTATCGACATGTGGGTGTGGGTCGTGTCCGTCGCCCCCGGTGTGGTGCGTCTCGGACATGATGCCGATGTAGGCACAGGTCAGCATTGCGAAGATGAAAGCCTGGATAGCGCCAGTAAAGATCTGCAAAGGATAGACGATAAGCTGCAGGGGAAGCCCAACGGT
>CAXUCQ010000024.1:883-8153 GCA_964249295.1 uncultured Armatimonadales bacterium
ATGTGGAACAGCGGCACGGACCGGGCCGCCAGGTCGTTCATCACGTCCTCGGCGTAGATGTTGCCGAACAAGCGCATCCCGAGCGAGAACGGCTTGATGAACTCACCCAGAATCTCAATCACGATGAACAGCGGGGCGAGAATCAGCAGCGGCCCGACGAAGTGCTTGGCGTATTCGACAAACCCTTTGGACTTGATGCCGACGTACTGCGTGTAAAAGAAGACGATGATCCCCAGGCCGATGGTAGTGCTCGGATTGGCCGTCGCCGCTCGAAATGTTGGAATCAACTCAATGAGATTGCAAAACAAGATGTACCAGAACAGGGCGAAGACGAGCGGCAGGTGCTTTTCGCCGCCCGGCCCCATCGCACTCATGAACGTCTCGCGCAGGAATTCCATCATCGCTTCGACAGCCGCCTGAAGACGGCCCGGAATCCGGGACCGGTTTTTCACGGCGAACATCCAAAACATCACCAGCAGCACTGAGGTGACGATCATGTAGAACGCATAGGTTGTCCAGGGCAGAAGGTCCATGGATTGACAGGTCTCCGATCGGGGCGAGTTACCGCTTCGTAAAGTGCCTCGCCGCCGTGGCCGCGATGGCGGTCTGCGCCAGGCCGAAGCCGACCAGCACGGCCACGTAGTTGATGGAGTGCAGCGTCAGCAGCGCCCATCCGAGCAGGCCGACAACGACAAACTTGGCCGGCAGCAGAAGCACGAACTGGCCCACCGAACCGTTCTTCTCCCGCACGCCGCCTCGGACACCGGCCACAAAGTAGTCCATGCCGCGTGCGACAAACAGGTACAGCATCCCGCAGACGGTCACGCTGAGAGCAAGCCCCATAAGAACGCTGAGCGTAAGCCACAGGTGACGGCTCAGCATCAGAAACGCCACGGCAGGCGCACACGCCCAGCAGGAGGCTGAAACAAGGCGGCCAAAGCTCGGCAAGCCGATCCGGCGTTCCAGATCCACGCCCGGCGCATCCGTCGAAGTTTCCGGTCTCGTAGGGGCGATCATTTGTTGTTCCGGTCCGACCGGTTGAGCAGGCGCATCATGTTGATGAAACCCGCCGCCGCGCCGATCAGCGTCATGATGATGGTACCCCACGGCAGGGACGTGTGGTTCCAGCGCCCGTCAATCCAGTTGCCCAGCACGGCACCCGCGACGATGCTGGTCACGAACGTGATACCCGCCGCCATGCCCGCACCATGCGAGGCCAGGCGAGCGGGTTCTTCGGAAGGCGCCGACGGGCTGCCGCCGGGTGCGCCTGGCGAGG
The DNA here is from genome assembly GCA_964249295.1 of uncultured Armatimonadales bacterium. Classification (GTDB taxonomy): domain Bacteria; phylum Armatimonadota; class Armatimonadia; order Armatimonadales; family Capsulimonadaceae; genus CAZZVX01. The sequence continues at coordinate 2,160 of CAXUCQ010000024.1, forward strand.
GACGCGCGGACAAGCTCCGCCCCGGCAGGGGGCGCGTGTAAGGAACATCCGGCGGCGGGGGCAAAGAACCCGAGGACGGCACGACGATCGGCGGAAGCTCTTCTTCTGGGTCAGACGGGTTGGGTGGTTGGTCGGCCATGGCAGCCCCCGGCGGTGCGGGCCTTTCGCGCTTCATTTCCGCCGCTTAGTATAACACAATCACATCAGGCGCGTCAACAGGTTTGCACCCTTTTTCACAAATAGCGGCGAAGAAAGCCCGCGCCTTGGGGACACCGGGCGGAACTTTTACCCCGCCCCCTTCGCTGTTGATGGTCCGGGAACATCGTGTCCCCCAAGCGTGTCGGAGAGCAGACGGAGAGGGAAGGCCTGGCGCGAAGACGCGCGGGCCGGAGGGGCAGTCAGACCATCGTGGAACAGGGCCAACAACCGATCTTTTTCGACGAGACGCGCCGCCGCTGGGGCGTCTTCACCACACTCCTGGCCGTGCTGACCGTGTCCTGCGCGGTCGCGGCGGCGGCGTTCCTCGCCACCATCGCGCACAGGCCGCAGTTGCCGGCGCTGACCCTGGTCCGCTCGCTGGGGCTGTACCCCGCCCCCGACCACGCCACCGGACCCGCCGCCGCGAAAGCGCCCGCCGATGTTCACGCCCGCGCCCGCGCGCACTACGTCATCAACCATAATGCGCCGGTGCAGGACGCCGCCCGCAGGCTGGCGGAGGCGATCCGCCGCGAGAACAGCCCGCAGACCATTCCCGCCGCCGCCGTCTCGCCGGGCCATGTCGTCGGCCCGGTCCGTGCGGCATTTTTCGCCAACGACGACAAGGCGGGGCTGGACTCGCTGACACGACACGTTGGCCAGATCACACACCTGTTCCCCGTCTGGCTGCTGCTCAACGCCGACGGCGTCGGCGTCAAATCCATCGCCGACTTTTCGCAGCCGGTCGCCGGGGCCGATGCCGAGTCGCACAGCGACACCAACGACGACATCGCCCTCCGCGCCGCCCGCGCCGGCGGCGTCGCGATCCTGCCGACGGTGCAGAACTACGACTCCGGCACGAACGACTTCGATTTCGACCGGCTGCACACGATGCTGAGTGATGCGAAGAAGCGACGGGCTACGATCGCCGGCCTGCTCCGGTACGTCCGGCAGGGCCGTTATCAGGGCATCAACATCGACTTCGAGACGGATCGGGCCGGCGACGCGGACGCGATGACGGCCTTCATGGAGGAACTTGCCGCCGCGCTCCACCCGCGCGGCCTGCTCGTGACGCAGGACGTCCAGCTCGACAGCGACGCCTACGACCTGCCGACGCTGGCCTGCGTCGACGACTTCCTGGTCCCCATGCTCTACGACCAGCACGCGGACGGGACGGACGCCGGCCCCATCGCCGCGCAGGGCTGGTACGCCCAGGAACTCCACGACTTTATGGCCCAGGTCCCCGGCGGCAAAGTCGTGCTGGGTTTAGGGAACTACGGCTACGACTGGACCGCCGGGCAGACCCACGCCGAGGACGTGTCGTTCCAGGACGCCGCCCGGATCGCCCAGGAGTCCAAAGACGGCAATGACGGCGTCATCAAGATCGACAAGGCCAGCCTCAACCCCTACTTCACCTACTGGGACGACTCTCTGGGACAGAACGATCAGACCGAGCACACCGTCTGGCTGATGGACGCGACCACCACGCTCAACGAGATGCGCGCCGCCCTGCCCTACCACACGCTGGGCGCGGCCTTGTGGCAGCTGGGCGAGGAAGACCCCAGCCTCTGGGCTTTCTACGACAAAGCCGCCGCTGGGGCGCTGCCGCAGTTCGACGCGCACTGTCTCTCTCAGGTCATCTATAACGGCTTCGGGACGCAGTTCGAGGGCCGCGGCGACGTGCTGGACGTCGTCCAGCGCCCGACGCCCGGCCTGCGCCGCATCGTCGTCGACTCCGGGACGGGCCTTATCACGGGCGAAGCGTTCCTCAGCTACCCGTCGCAGTGGGTGATCCGCCGCACGGGCCTGGTCAATCAGACCACCGGACAGAACGACGCCAAAAAGATCGCGCTGACGTTCGACGACGGCCCGGACCCGCGCTGGACGCCGCAGATTTTGGACATCCTGGAGCGCGAACACGTCCCGGCGACGTTCTTCGTGGTCGGCGAGAACGCCGAGGCGCACCCCGGACTGGTCAGCCGCGAGTGGAACGACGGCATGGAGATCGGCAACCACTCCTTCACCCACCCCGAGCAGCACGTCTCGGCCCTGCGGATGCGGCTGGAGCTGGACGCCACCCAGCGGGTCATTGAGGCCACGACCGGCCACATGACGACTCTGTTCCGCGCCCCCAACCGCGCCGACTCGGAGCCGTCTACGGAAGACGACTTCGACCCCATCTTCCAGGCCGATCAGCTCGGCTACCTCTTCATCGGCGAACAGAACGACCCGACCGACTGGCTGCCGGGCATCAAGGCCGACCAGATCGTTTCTTCCGTGCTGGACTACGTCAACAACCCGAAGCACGACCCGAACAAGGACAACGGCAACTGCATCCTGCTCCACGACGCCGGCGGCGACACGCGGGCGGAGACCGTCAGAGCGTTGCCGCGCATCATCGACCGGCTCAAGGCCGAAGGCTACACGTTCGTCCCCGTGTCGGCGCTGATCGGCAGGCCGAAGTCGATTATCTTCCCGGCGGTGACCGGCGCGCAGCGCTGGACCGTGGCGTTTGATCGGGCGTTCTTCGATGTCACCTACTGGACCGGCAACGGCCTGACGATGCTGTTCCTGGTCGCCATCGCGCTCGGCATCGGCCGCATCCTGGTCATGGGCGCGCTGGCCGCGCGGCAGGCGAGCCGCGAAGGCCGGCGCACCTTCGACCCGCTGTACCGGCCCTCCGTCAGCGTCGTGATCGCCGCCTACAACGAAGCCAAGGTCATCAACAAGACCATCCAGACGCTGCTGGACAGCGACTACCCGGACTTGGACATCGTCGTCGTCGATGACGGCTCCCAAGACGACACCGCCGGGACAGTCCGCGCGGCCTACGGCGGCCACCCCCGCGTGTCCGTGCTTGTCAAGCCCAACGGCGGCAAGGCGTCCGCGCTGAACGTCGGCATCAAGGCCTGCCGGGGCGAGATCATCGTCGCGCTCGACGCCGACACCATGTTCGTGCCGGACACGGTCTCGAAACTTATCCGACACTTCGCCGACCCGGCCATCGGCGCCGTGTCCGGCAACGTCAAGGTCGGCAACCGCTCCAACCCCTTGACCATCTGGCAGGCCGTCGAGTACATCACCAGTCAGAACTTCGACCGGCGCGCGTTCGACCTGCTGGACTGCATCACCGTCGTCCCCGGCGCCGTCGGCGCCTGGCGCAAGGACGCCGTCGTGCTGGCCGGCCTGTACTCCTCGCAGACCTTGGCCGAAGACACGGACCTGACGTTCAAGGTCCGCAAGCTCGGCTACCGCATCGTGACCGACAACGCGGCCCTGGCCTACACCGAAGCCCCGGACACCCTGCGCGACCTCGCCAAGCAGCGTTTCCGCTGGGCGTTCGGCACGCTGCAATGCTTGTGGAAGCACCGCCAGGTGTTGTTCAACCCCCGCTACCGCGCGTTCGGCATGGTCGCCCTGCCGTCGCTGTGGGTCTACCAGATCGGCTTCCAGGCCATCGCGCCCGTCGTCGACCTCGCCATCGCCTGGAGTCTGATTTACAGCACGTTCATCACGCCCATCGCCCAGCACGGCGACGTGGTGACGCTGCTCGGCTACTGGGCCGTCTTTTCGACCGTCGAACTGGCCGGCGCCTGGCTGGCCTTCCGGCTGGACCGCGAGGACAAGCGGCTGCTGGGCTGGCTGCTTTTGCAGCGGTTCGTGTACCGCCAGTTGATGTACTACGTGATCGTGAAGTCGCTCGTGGTCGCCGTCCGCGGGTCGCTGGTCGGCTGGGGCAAGTTCGAGCGCAAGGGTACTGTCAGCGTCAAAGCCGCGCCACCGGCGGCGGAGCCGCAGCCGTCGGATGCCCTGTCGTAGCCGCGCGTCACGGTCAGAACGGCCTGATGATCTTCAAGGTGACTTTGCCGCGCGTCTTGGGGCTGTTGGGATCGCCGAACAGCAGATAGATGTCGTTGCCGGAGCGCACGTGCTGGCCGAACGAGAAGTAGATGTCCGTGCCAAGCCCCGTCCCTTGGTCCTTGCCGGACTGGTTGACGATGCGCGCGCCGATGGTCCGCACGGCGCTGAGGCGGTAGGTCCCGGTGGCGATGGTCTGGGTCGAGGTCGCGCCGCCCAGCAGCAGGCGGCTGTAGTTGAACTGGAGGTTGAACGGGCGCTGCACCAAGACGCCCTGCCCGAGCGTCAGGAAGTTGTAGTTCTGACCCGCCTGGCGACCCTGCGCGTCACTGATGCTGCCCCCCTGGTACAGCGTCTTCCGGCCCCAGGCGAAGCTGGCGGACGGCGCGTAGTCATTGAACCGGTCCAACAGGCCGGTCGTGGAGTCGATCTGGTTCCGGTGGTCCCCGCTCAAGCCCAGACCGTACCTCAGCCCTGCCCGCGTGGACACGCCGCCGGACAGGGAGTAGTCGTCGTGGAAGAAGCCGCCCGAGTCGTGCTGGTAGTCGTCCGCGGAGGCCGAAACGAAGTAGTTCCGCACGGCGCCCCGGTCGAACTGGTTGGATTGGAACAAAGACAGGGACGGGCCATGCAGGTCCACCTCCGGCACGTAGCCGAGGTTGCTGGTGAAGCTCGGCCCGATGTCCTGGTAGCTGAGCGAGTAGCCCAGGGCGCCGTTGACGGGCGTGTTGCCGAACTGATAGAAGTCTTCCCCATCCTGCGTGTGGCCCCCCGACGCGCTGCCCGCATGGTCCGCTTGCAGGGCGTAATGCGTCGGCCCGGCCTCCCAGCCGTACACGCCCTCGATCTTGGTCGTCTGATTGGAGGGCAGGCCTCGCTGGACGTCGTCCACGGCGTCAAACAGGACGTGGCTGAACAGCCCGATGTCCTGCTGGACGTTCAGCACCGCCGCGCTCTGCGCGTCAGGGCCGCGCGCCCCGGTCGCCAGAAATCCGACCGTGGTGTTGTCCTGCTTGCCGGCGACCTTCAGGCCGGCGTCGAACGAGTCGATCTGGCGCGAGTAGAACAGGTCCTGACCGGGGAAAAAGCCGCTGCCCTCGGCGAAGAACGGGCGCCTGTCCGTCAGCAGCTTCTGGTCGTAGGAGAAGTTGATGGTGGTGACGTCCTGCTCGATCGTCTGGAAGTCCGGGAACAGCGAGCCGACGCCCGTGAGCGTGGTCGTAAGCGGGTACTTGACGTCGAGGCCCTCGCGCGCGGAGTTGCCCGTCCCCGCCGACGCCAGCGTGTACGGCAGGAAGACCGGGCGCGGGGCGAAGAACGGCGGCGCGATGCCGGTGAACTCGTGGATGTACTCCCCCTCGCCGGACTGGCCGGCCCCCTGCGGCGGGATGTAAGGCCAGTTCTGGTACGTCCCGTTGCGCGGCAGGTAGCGATAGAAATCCAGGCCGAAGGCCTTCGTGCCGCGCGGGTAGCGCAGCAGCGCGAAGGGGATCGACATCTCCGCCGTCCAGCCGTCCGCCGTGCGCCGGGCCGCCCCCTTCCAGTCCCCCGCCCAGGTGATATTGTCGGACGTGCCGCCCTCGAACGCCTCCTGCTGCGTCCCGCGCGCCGTTAAAAAGAAGCTGGAATAATTGTGCCGGCTGTTTTGACTGTCGATGTCCACCCCGACGTAGTCATCCTGGAACACGCCGTTGCTGTCGCGCACCGTCTCGCTCGCGTGGATCGCGGCGGGCCGGCTGTCGAGACAGTGGTACGCCAGGTACAGGTGCGTCTTGTCGGCGCAGAGCCAGCACTCGGTCTGGTCGGCGGCCGAGATGGGCGTGGCCGTCCCGAGCGGAAAAAACCCGGCGGCGTGCGTCGCCGCTCGCCCGCACGGATCGTCCAGGCCGCCGTCGATCTTGGGCGGCGCGGTGGTTTCGGGGTCGTCGCCATCGGCGGCCT
>CAXUCQ010000024.1:8163-15733 GCA_964249295.1 uncultured Armatimonadales bacterium
GTGATGGGAATGATGCACGGGCGGCTGTTCGAGAAGGCCGGGGTGCATATCTCCACGGTGCACGGAACGCTGGCGCCGGAGCTCGCCAAGACCATGCCGGGCGCGGACGAGGACCCGCGTTTCTTCGCCGCCGGGACGCGCGGGCTGGCGATGCTCTGCGACAGACCGCCCAGCGTCGGCGGCGTTTGGACGACCTGCGGCTGCGTCACCCCGGCGCGTGCCGGCGAGCCGCCCGAAACCCCGCCGCCGAGGCCGGGCCGCGGGGCTGTGCCGGCTGTTGCCGGCGTCAATGGCCCAGCGGCGCTGGGGCCTGGGTTCTGCGTCACGAGCGGGGCTTGAGCGGAGGCCAGGGTCTGACACACGACGATGAGGAGCAGCGCGGAAGCGAGCTTAAGCATACAAGTCTACTGTAACACGGATTCGACGCCCGGACGCAAGCGGCGGGGGCGAAGATCTTTCACCCCTCGCCGCCCGGTGTCAGAGCGGAGCGTCGCCGCCCCCGACAGCGAGCGGCGGGACCGGCGGCATCACCTGCTTTTTCAACTGCTCCTGAATACGGGGCAGTTCTCTTTGAAGCTCCTGCAACGCTTGTTGCCGCGCCAGTCCGGCTTGCTGCCGGGCCTGTTCGCGCGCCTGCGCGGACTCCAACAAGGCCTGCTTCTGTGCCTCGGCGACCATGCGCCGGAACTGTTCCGTCTGCGTCTGGGCGGCCTCACGACGGGCCTGCTCCGCTTCGGCACGAATCGCCGGCAGTTGCGCCTCCCACTGCGCCCGCAGTTCCTGATCGTACTGTTTCCACTTCTGTTGAAACTGCGGGCCGAACTGCGCCTGCATCTGGTCGTGCAGGCGCTTGGCGTCGTCTTTGTCCATGAGCGACAGCGTCGGCAGGCTCTTTTTGAACTGTTCGCTTTGTCCCTGCAGTTCCTGCCGCATCTTCTGGAGATCGGCCTGCATCCCGGACGGGTCCGGCGTCGGGTCGGTCCCGACGCTCGGGGCGAGCGGCGTGTCCCAAGCCACCTGCATCGGACGTGGGGATGCGTCAGACTCCGAGGCCGTTTGTGCGATGACTACTGCATCAGGCGCTTCCGTTTCAACTTCAGGAACAACAATCCGCCTCGCAACTGACGCCGTGCGGGGGCTTGTTCTCACGCGGGCGATCTTCCAGACGCGAGGAGTGGGCGCGGCGGCAGACGCAACGCGGACACGACCGTGAGGAATGATGCGTCGAGGCTGCTTCGGCGTCAGCCTGACCGGCACAGGAGCCGACTGGGCAGCGAGCGCCTGCGGGGTTTCCGCCACGCGATATACTGCCGGCGCGAGCGGAGCCGACGCCGTCTGCGCCGGGTTCGGCACGGAAAAGTTCATCGGGAACACCGAGGCACAGGCGGCGCCGAGAACACAAAAGGAGCAAACAGCTCCGAGCGGCCCCTGTTTGGGCTGTTGATAAGGGATTCGCATGGCGTTCAGTCTCCTTCGCAGTGCATGGAAATGCGGACTCGGGGATCGTTGCTTCTGTCCGAGGCCGTGGGCGGCGACGTACTCCAGCAGCATCGCGCCGTACTCATCCGGGGCGGCCTGTGTCACGCGCACCGCTTCGGCGTCGCAGGCCTCTTCCCGTGACAGGACGTACTCACGGACGGCGACCCAGACACAGGGGTGGAAGAATAGCAGGGTCTGCGCCAGCACCGGCGCCAAGCCGAGCCAGGGGTCACGCCGCCGTAGGTGCGCCAGCTCATGGGCCAGTGCCATCTGCAGCCTTGCGCCGACGCCCGCCTGCAGGGTCGAATCGGGAATCACCAGGACAGGCCGCCACAGGCTGACCAGCGCCGGGGTCTTGGGACGCGGCGACACCCGCACGGGCGGCGGACACCGGAGCGCCAGCCGGACCGCGAGCCAGGCGACGGTGTTCGTCGCCGCGCACTCGGGCGCCAGGAGCGACTCACGGACCAAGCGATGCGCCCGGCGGAACTGGGCGGACAAAATCAGCAGCCGCCATGCCGCCCCGAAGGTCCAAAGCGCGCCCAGCCACTGACTGTGAACGCCGATGGGCGAGCGTACCAGCGCGGCAATCCAGACGACAAGCATCTGCGCGCAGGCGCCCCACCATAGGCCCGCGCGCATCGCCGGGGAGAACCATGGCCGATGGAGGCACAGCAGCCAAAGCATCGGCACCAGCCAGCAGCTGTGCAGGAACGCGCCGAAGAGGATGGGCAGTGTCACTCGCCTTGCTCCTTCCGCTCCGCCCGCAGTTTCGCCACGACCTGCTGCAGCTGCGCCAACTCTTCCTCGCTCACATTCGGCATTTCCGCGAGATAGGTCACGAACGGGGACAGCGACCCGGCCAGCGCCCGCTCCACAAAATCACTCACCACGCCCCGCAAGACCTCTGCTTTGCCGACCGGCGACTGATACTGGTACACGCCGTCTCGCCGCACCCGCGTCAGATAGCCTTTCTTGCGCAGGCGGTCCATGACGGTCAGAACCGTCGAGCGCGCCAGCCCGTGCGGCCCGCCGAAGCCTTCGCTGGCCTGTCCCACGGTCAGCGGCCCCCGATCGGCCACAAAGCGCAGCAGCTCCAGCTCCTGTTCCCCCAACGGTGTCCGCGCCATCAGCCTTCCAGCCCTTCTGAGACTACAAATGTAGTCATCTGCATTATAGCCGCAGCTACAACTGTCGTCAAGAGGTTGGAAGGAAAACTTCCGCGGCATGAACCGCCGGAGCGGCGGGTACACTCTCACACGGGGAACAGGACAGCATGGCCGATCATCCGTCGGGAGTGGCGTGGCGCGAGTGGGGCGAGGACTCCTTCGCGGAGGCGCGGGCGCAGGACAAGCCGGTCCTGCTCGACATCGGCGCGGTCTGGTGCCACTGGTGTCACGTCATGGACACCGGCATCCCCGGCGACCCGAACCACACCGGCACCTACAGCGACCCGGACGTGCAGCGGCGCATCGCCGCAGAATTTGTCCCCATCAAAGTCGACAACGACCGCCGCCCGGACATCAACGCCCGCTACAACATGGGCGGCTGGCCGACGACGGCGTTCCTCACGCCCGAGGGGGAAACGCTCTACGGCGAGACCTACGTCCCGCCGGGCCGCATGGTCGCCTTGCTCGACCACATCGCGGGCCTCTGGCGGACCCAGCGCGACGAGATCAGGGCGCAGACGGCCCAGGCCCGCACCCAGCGCGCTGCAGACGACCAGCCGCCACCCGCCGCCGAACTTGATCCGAACACCGTTGCGACCGTGACGGCGGCGCTCAAGCGCAACTTCGACTCCGCCTATGGCGGCTTCGGCACGCATCCCAAGTTCCCCCACCCCGACGCCCTGCTGTTCGCCCTGGAGCAACACGCCCGCACCGGCGACGCCGAACTGCGCGAGGTGGCCGTCAAAACGATGCGCGGCATGGCCGGCGGCGGCATGTACGACCAGTACGCGGGCGGGTTCTTCCGCTACAGCACGACCCGCGATTGGAGCGTGCCTCACTTCGAAAAGATGCTGGAAGACAACGCCAAGCTGACCCGCGTCTATGCCTTCGCCGCGCAGTTGCTCGGCGACGAGTCGCTCATGGACACCGTCCGATCCGCCCATGGCTGGCTGCTCTCGGATATGCGCGACCCGGCGACGGGCGCGTTCGCGGGCAGCCAGGACGCCGACAAAGAGGAAGCGTACTACGGCCAGCCACTGAGCGCCCGCGCGACGATGCCGATGCCCTACATCGACCGCACCGTCTACGCCGGCTGGAACGCGCTCATGGTGTCCAGCCTCGTTGCTCGCTACGAAGTAACGGGGGAGACAGACATACTAGCGACCGCGCAGCAGGCGCAGCAGTTTCTCTATGATAAGATGAGCGTTTACTATGGCAAAGCCACTGAACGCGACTCTTGCCAAGTCCTGCTGGCGGTGCGTCACTTCCATGCCGATGGGCGGCCACAGGGCAGCGTCGGGCTGCTGTCTGACCAGACAAGCTTTCTCTCCGCGTCACTGGACCTACATGAAGCAACAGGGCTGCCCATCTACAAGCGGTGGGCGACTGAAACGGCAGACTACACGCTTGCTCTGTTGGAGGACAGAGTCGCAAACGGCTTCTTCGACCTCAGCCCCGAACCGGACGCTGTCGGGGAACTCGCGCACCCGAAGAAGGAGATGGGTGACAACGCCGATGCCGCTCTGGCACTGCTGCGGCTTGCGGCGCTGACGGACGACTTGACATACCGTGAGGCGGCGGAGCGGGCGTTGAAATGCTTCGCCGGTGAATACGCGCAGATATCGTACTTCGCGGCTTCCTACGCCCGCGCCGCGCAGGCCGCATCGGCTCCGCCGCTCCACCTGGTCATCGTCGGTGCGCCTGACGACCCGCGATCCTGGCAACTCCGGCAGGCCGCGTGGAACGTCGCCGCACCGGGCAAAGCCGTCGAAACGGTCGGCCCTGGGGACGCCGAAGGCCGTGGATACCCGCCGGGCGACGACGGCTCACCACGGGCGTATGTGTGCGTCGGGACCCGCTGCCTCGCGCCGGCGCCGGACGCCGAGGCGCTGCGCGAGCGAGTCCGTGAGGCGCTGGCACTCTGACGCGAAGTCGGAAAATAATCGTCCACCGACTTGCGGGAGTCTTGTATTTCCGCGGGACGAACAGGTAAAATCACGGCGCTTGTCAGCAGCACACCACCGGCTGAAGAAGTGTCGTGGCGCGACAGCGGCATCATCAACACTGCGGCCCCGCGGATGTGAGCCGACGGCTTGCTCTCTCTTGGCCCATCTTTTCTGGGGTGTCCGCGCAGGTCGGACGCCTGATCCGCGCGCCGCGCAGGACGTCGCATATGCCGATGCCCAGCCGCCTCGCTTAGAAAGCTCCCTGCCGCAATGGCGACTGTTTCCCTGGCGGCCGTCGGCGAAGACCGCCCAGCGACGGACGAGTCACGGCGCGTACTGGCCATGATCGTCGTCGGCTTGTTCATTTCCACATTCGTCAGCGACAGCCGCCTTGCGAAGCTGCCGCTGCAGTTTCTGCTCAAAAACCAGTTGCACGTCGCGCCGCTGGCCATGTCGGCGTTCTTCGGGCTGACCGGCCTGGCCTGGTATTTCAAGCCGGCGGCGGGCCTGCTGTCGGATGTCGTGCCGCTGCGTGGCAGCCGCCGACGCAGCTATCTGATGCTGAGCGGACTCGGCGCGGGGACGCTGTGGGCCGCGCTGGGGGTGGTCCCCCACCGCTACGGGCCGCTCGTGTGGACGCTGGTCGCGGCCAACGCCTTCGCCGTACTCGCCAGCGCCGTGGCCGGCGGCCTGCTCGTCGAGGCCGGTCAGCGGCGCGGGCGGACAGGGCGGATGGGGACGCTGCGCGAGACGATCATCGCCGGCACGTCCCTGCTGGCACAGCCGGTCGGCGGGTTTTTGGCGGGCCGCGCCTTCGGCTGGACCTGCGGCCTCGGCGCCGCCCTGTTCCTGGGCCTGATCCCTGCCGCCGCCGTGCTGCTGATGCGCGAGAAGGCTGGCGGGCCGCGCCCTGGATATGCCCAGGCGCTGCGGGGGTATTGGGGACCGATTCTGCGGTCGCGCGCTCTCTGGCTGGCGGCGGCGTTCATCTTCCTGAAGGAGCTGTCACCCGGCTTCGGGACCCCCTTGTTCTATGTCCAGACCAAAACACTGCACTTCAGTCCGCAGTTCTTGGGCTGGCTGGGCGCCCTGTTCAACGCCACAGCGATTCTGGGGGCCTTGGTCTACGCCCGGCTCTGCACCCGCCTGCCGCTGGCCCGCCTGCTGACCCTGGGCATCGTCCTGAGCGCGCTGTCGTCGCTCCTGTTCCTGGGCTACCGCTCTCACGCCTCGGCCCTGCTCATCCAGGGCGTGAGCGGCCTCCTCGGCATCTTCGTCTCGGTCGCGCTGATGGACCTCGCGGCGCGGGCGGCGCCGCGCGGCGCGGAGGCGATGGCCTACTCGCTCCTGATGAGCGCCTTCAACCTGGGCCTGACCTGCTCGGACCTGCTCGGCTCCTGGCTGTACGACAAACACCACGTCGGCCTGCCCGCGCTCATCTGGGTCAGCGCCGGGACGACGGCGCTGACCCTGCTGGCGATCCCACTCATGCCGCGCGCCGTCCTGGAGCGATCGGACCGATCAACACTGCCAGGCTGACGACTCGCCTGCTCTTCGATGAGCCGAAGAAGCGTCGCGGGCCTGGTGTAAGCGCCCGCTGTCGCGGGTATAAAGCGGGGTAACTTCCAGAAGATGATTGGAAAGACTGTGCTGTTCCCGACCGATGGGCCGCGCACTCGTGACAGGCCGCGCCCCCGTGTTGGAAGGCGTATCCTCCCTAACCCGTCCCCGTCCTGCCGGCCCCAGCCTGTAACCCCTTGACCTTAGAAAGGTTATTCAGAGTCACAATGGAAACGATCCACGCCGAAGTTGAGGTGCGATTCCCATACGCCGTCCATTTCACGACCAATCTTTTTGACCCTGAGAACCCGCTGCTCCGCGACGTCGTCACCGCCGACGGCAGGCGCACGGCGCGAGTCCTGTTCGTGGTCGAGGGCGAGGTGGAGCGGCACCTGGCCGTCACGAGTGCGATTGAAGAATACTGCCGGCGGAACGCCGATGCCATCGCCCCGGTCTGCCCTCCCATGCTTCTTCCCGGCGGCGAGGGCGTCAAGAACGACCCGGACCACGTCATCGCTGTGCAGCGGGCGATCAACGAGACGGGCCTGGACCGTCACTCCTATGTCGCCGCCATCGGCGGCGGCGCCCTGCTCGACGCCGTCGGCTACGCCGCCGCGACCGCCCACCGGGGGTCCGCCTGCTCCGAGTCCCGACCACGACCCTGTCGCAGAACGACTCGGGCGTCGGCGTCAAGAACGCCATCAACTTCTTCGGCAAGAAGAATTGGGTCGGCACGTTCGCGCCCGCCTGGGCCGTGCTCAACGACTTCCGGTTCCTGACCACCCAGCCCGACCGGGTCTGGCGCGAGGGCATCGCCGAGGCCGTCAAAGTCGCCCTCATCAAAGACGCCGCGTTTTTCGCCTTCCTGGAAAACAACGCCCACGCCCTGGCCGGGCGCGACATGGCGGCCATGCAGCGCCTGATCTACCGCTGCGCCGAGCTGCACGTCCAGCACATCTGTCAGGGCGGCGACCCGTTCGAGATGGGTTCGTCGCGCCCCCTCGACTTCGGCCACTGGTCCGCGCACAAGCTGGAGCAGATGACCCGCCATGAACTCCACCACGGCGAGGCGGTCGCCGTCGGCATCGCCCTGGACGTGACCTACTCGCACCTGCAGGGCTGGCTGACCGCCGACGAGCGCCGCCGCGTGCTGCGCACCCTGGCCGCCGTCGGCTTCGCGCTGTACACGCCGCAGATGGCCGACGACGCGCTCTTCCAGGGGCTGCGCGAGTTCCGCGAACACCTGGGCGGCGAACTGACCATCCAGATGCTGCGCCGCATCGGCGAAGGCTTCAACGTCCACGACGTAGACGAGAAGCTGATGGCCGAAAGCGTTCTGCTGCTGGCGCGCGAGTCCCACGCCCATAACGGCGCGCGGACCGCCCCAGGGGTGTCCGCGCTGAATCAGGGCGCGGC
>CAXUCQ010000024.1:15743-16002 GCA_964249295.1 uncultured Armatimonadales bacterium
GGAGGCGCCGGCCCTGGAGGCGGTGCGATGAGCGCCGCCCGGACGCCACCCGGAGTGGCGGGCGCGGCGATGCTGCTGCCGCTGTTCCGTGAACTCAACGACCTGAAGCGCATCCATGTCGCCGGCCATGATGGATCTGTCGCCGAGAGGCTGTTCACCCGCGCCTGGGCGCGGCTGGTGCGCGGCGAAGAGTTGGGAGCCGTCGTGCCGCAAGAAACGGCGCGTGCCGTCGCGTCGGCTCGATTGGCGGGCATTGACG
>CAXUCQ010000025.1:0-15898 GCA_964249295.1 uncultured Armatimonadales bacterium
GTCGTTCACCGTCCGCGACAACCCGGCCCCGGACGCGGGCCAGGCCCCGCCGGCCGACGCGCCTGCGCCGAGCAGCGTCCCGCCCGTCCATTAGACGAACGGTCATGCCCGTCGTTCCTGAAAGGCAGCTTTGCTCTCACACGCACCCACAACCCGCCCTGACGTCCCGAGGCCGTCGCCGAGGACGCCCCGCGTTGCCGCCGTCGTCCCGGCATACAACGAGGCGGGCCGGATTCAGCGCGTCCTGGAGACGCTGAAGCAAACGCCGGAGGTCGATGAGATCATCGTCGTTTCGGACGGCTCGACCGACGGCACTGCTGCCGCCGCCTCCTCCGTCCCTGGGGTCCAGGTGGTGGAACTGACGCGCAACCTGGGCAAAGGGGGCGCCATGCTGGAAGGCGCGCGACGGGCGAACGCCGATGTCCTCGTCTTTTTCGACGCCGATTTGGTCGGTCTGCATCCGCCGCACGTCAGCGACCTCGTCGCCCCGGTCTGTGCCGGCGAGGCACACATGGCGATGGGGATATTCCAGGGTGGGCGCTGGGCGACCGACCTTGCCCAGCGCTGCTCCCCCGGCATCACGGGCCAGCGCGCGATCCGCCGCGACGTGTTCCTGCAGATCCCCAATCTAGACTCCGTCGGCTACGGAATCGAACTGGCGATCACTTACTACGTCCGCCACAACGGGTACACGGCCCAGCGGGTGGTCATCCGTGGCGTGACGCACCCCATGAAGGAAGAAAAGCTCGGCCCCTTCCGAGGCTCCCTCTCCCGCGCCCGGATGTACTGGCAGATGCTATGTTTCCGTGTCTCCTATGAACTGCATGGCCGTCCACCCCGCCGCCGCATAGCACTCCCGACACACGCCTGCCCGCCCGTGGATGATTTGTCCGTTGAAAACAGCCAGTGAAAACAGCCAGTAGCAAGCCCGGAAGTCTGCCGGCGCACGACAAGCCCCTCCGAGCGGCGAAGCGGAGGGGCTTGAGACGTCCGTGACTTGTGCCGCGCGTGCTACGCGGCGATGAGCTGCCGCGTCTCGTCCTCGTCATGGACGAGCAGGCGCAGTTTGTTGCTGCCGTTCAGCGCCGCGACCTTGTAACACTCCGCGAGGGTGGGGTAGTTGAACACGTTGTTGATGAAAAAGTCTACGGTCCCCTTGAACGCCATGACCGCCTGACCGATGTGGATCAGCTCCGTCGCCCCCGTGCCGATGGCGTGGACGCCCAGGATCTGGCGCGTCTGCTCGTGGATCAGCAGCTTCAGCATCCCCACCTCGTCCCCGAGCAACTGGCCGCGGGCGATCTCGCGGTACTGCGCGACGCCCGCCTCGTAGGGGATGCCCTCCGCCGTCAGCTGCGCCTCGGTCTTGCCGACCATCGAGATCTCCGGGATGGAGTAGATGCCGAGCGGGAACAGTTCGGGCATCGACGTGGCCGGCTCATTGTAGGCGTGGCAGCTCGCCTTCCGCCCCTGCTCCATCGACGTGCTCGCAAGCGACGGGAAGCCGATCACGTCGCCGACGGCGTAGATGTGCGGCACGTCGGTCTGGTAGTTCTCGTTCACCTTCAGGCGGCCCCGGTTGTCGGGAACCAGGCCGACGTTCTCCAGGCCCAGGCGGTCCGTCGTCCCCTGACGGCCGATGCAGTAGAGCAGCGTGTCGGCGCGCAGGTGTTTGCCGCTCTGCAGCGTCGCCTGCACCAGGCCGTCGCCCAGCACGCGGATGTCGTCCACCCGCTCGCCCAGACGCAGCGTCACCCCGATCGACCGCATCCGGTATTGCAGCGCCTCGCTGATCTCCGAGTCGATGAATTCCAGCAGGGTGTTCCGGGCTTCGGTGAGGATGACCCGGACGCCCATCGTCGCCATCATGCAGGCATATTCGGTCCCGATGACGCCGCCGCCGACGACGATCATGCTTTTCGGGAGCGACGGCAGGTTCAGCAGGTCGTCGCTGTCGAGGACCTTTTCCGCGTCGAAGGGGATGTGCTTCGGGCGGGCGGGGACCGTCCCGGTCGAGATGACGACATGGTCGGCGCTGATGGTCTGCGAAGAGAAGTCGCGTGTGACCCGCAGCGTGTGCGGGTCCTCGAACTGAGCCTCGCCGCAGAGCAGCTCGATGCCGTTGCGCATCATCTGCTCACGGATGACGCTGGTCTCGGTGCGGATGACCTGCCGCCCTTTGGCGATCAAGTCGTCCATGGTGATCTGCGGCCCGTCGCCCTCGCCGTAGAAGCCACGCTGCTGGATTCCGGCCAGGTGCAGCACGGCCTCGCGCAGCGCCTTACTCGGGATCGTCCCGGTGTGCGTGCAGACGCCGCCGATCACGGGGTTGCGCTCGATCAGCGTGACCTGCTTGCCGAGCTTCGCCGCCTGGATGGCGGCCTTCTGCCCGGCGGGGCCGCTGCCGATGACGACCATGTCGACGTGTTTCATGAAGGGTTCCTTGATAAGTTTCACGCCACCATACTCGGCAGAATACGGGGGAAACTTCAGCCGAGTATGGGAACGTGGTCACAAAAAAGCCTCCTGCGTCGTCAGGGGGGACGAGCGCAGGAGACGTCTTTGCCTGCCTGCCGAGGGTCTGCGTGCTTGCGTCTACTTTACCACACGTGTTTGGCCGCTGTCAATCGGCTAGTGGCTGTAGTCCAGCGACGGCGTCCATTTGTAGGCGCTGTAGAACGTCGCGTCCTTCTGCGGCGCGCTGCCGGGGTTGTAAACGACGCGGTAGAACACGCCCGTGTAGTGGCGCTCCCCCAGGCGGCGGTAGTGGCTGACCAGCCGGACTTTGCGGCCCGGAACGGCCTTGCCGAACAGGGAAACGATGGCGTGAGTCCGTGTCGTCTTATAGGAGATGAACAGAGGCGCGGCGCTGTTGTTCTGGATCTTGAAGTCCTTCTGCCCCCAGTACACCGTCGCGTCACGGCCCGGATCGACATACGGGATGGTGCGGACGTGGGCGTGGCGCTCCGCGATCTTCAGGTCGGCGAGCATGGCGGCGTTGAACAGCGTCGTCGCGACCTGGCACATGCCGCCGCCGACCTGCATCTCCATCTTGCCGTCCACGAAGACGTGACCCTCGCCGAAGCCGCGCTCCTTGGTCCGCTCCCCGACGGTCTGGTTGACCGAGAACACGCCGCCCGGCTTGACCACGCTGCCGTCGATGATGGAGATCGCGCGGCGGACCGTCTGGGTGCGCCCGACCTCGCCGGGGTTGAAGTGCGTCACGAAGTAGCCGACCCGCGCGTCGACGCCCTGCAGGTCCGCCGTGCGGACATGGGCGGGCTTTGTCTTGACCGGCAGGACGATGTGGACCGTGCCGGGGACGGCCTGGATCGCTTTCTGAATCTGGTCCACGGCGGCGTCGACGTCGAGGATCGCCCCGTCGTGGCCGGGGATGATCTTGGCGGGGACCTGGGCGCTGCCCTCATCCGTGGCGTTATGGACCGCGACGGCGACCCGCGCGTCCTGCGGGCTGCGCCGGACGTAGCGCGCCGTCTTCGACAGGTAGCGGCGGAGCTTCGCGCGATCCACCACAAAATGGACATGGCCGCCCGGCGTGCTGTCGGACTGGCCCGGCGCATAGCCGACGCCGATCTGTTTCCGGGTGGGCTGCCAGGTGTTCAGTCCGTCCCCGAGCCGGAGGCGGGCTGCCAGGCGGGCCGCCGAAGCGCCGGCAGTCGCGGGGCCGGCGCCGGAAGAAGGGGATTTCTGGGCATAAGTGGAATGGTTGCAGACACCTGCGGCGGCGAACACGATGCCGAGGGAGAGCAAGCACCGGAAGCGATGCATGTGTGGTCAGTCCTTTCGCTCCCCTGGGGGCGCTTGATGTCAGAGTAGCGCGGGAGTTTCGCAGGTGATTGTACCCGGAAGTCACTGCATTGTGTCGAGCGAATGGGCATGAAGAAAATCGAAGCCATCATCCGCCCGCTGCGCCTGGAGGCCGTGAAAACGGCGCTCGCGGAGGCGGGCCTGTCCGGCATGACGGTCAGCGACGTGCGGGGCAGCGGGCGCGGCGGCGGCCACCGCCCGAGCCTGTTTAGGGGCGAGGAGTACCTGATCCGCCTCCCGCCGAAGGTCAAGATCGAACTGACGGTCCGTGACCAGGATGTGGCCGAAGCCGTCGATGTCCTGCTGGAACAGGGGCGCACCGGCGATGAAGGCGACGGGTGGATTTTCGTGCTCCCAATGAGTGACGCCGTGCGGATCCGCACCGGTGAGACCGGAGAAGGAGCGTTATAAATGGGTGCGCTCATCCGCCGCGTTGTTGCGGAGCCTGCCGACAGCCCGGAACGGGTGTGGGCCGGGTATCCGACCTGGCAGCGGCTCCTCGGGTGGACGCTGTTCGCGGCGGCGTTCGGGTACACCGAGGCCGTCGTGGTCGTCTACATCCGCCGCCTGCTTGGCGAGGCCGCCGGGCTGGACTACCGTCAGGTGTTCGCCTTGAAAGGCATGGGCTTCTCGTCCGCCGCCATCGCCGCGGATATGGCGAGACACGGCATCTTGGCAATCGAGCGGAGCCGAGAGGTGGCGACTCTTCTGCTGCTTCTGGGCGCCGCCTGCGGCGGCGGGAGAACTGCCCGCGAGCGGCTGGCCTTGTTCCTCTACACGTTCGCCGTTTGGGACATGACCTACTACTTGTTTCTCATCCCCTGGACCCAGTTCCCGACGAGTCTGGCCGCGACCGATATTTACTTTCTCGTCCCCCTCGCCTGGTACGGCCCGGTCTGGTTCCCAGCGCTCTTCGTCATGCCGCTGATGATCGTCGTCGCGCTCCGGCTGCTGATCGGCATCAGGCGGGCGCCAGACTGACGACGCTCACCTCTTCCAGCGCAACCGGCAGTGCCACAGTCGCCGAGTCGTTCTGGACCGGCACCGTCAGGGTCGTCGTCGGGGGCAGCCCCGGCAGCGGATCGCCCTCCGTCCTCGGGATGGTCTCGATCGTGAGGCGCAGGCTTGCGGACCGGGCGAGGGAGGGGACGCCGCTGAGGTGATTGAGCACCAGCGTCGCCGTCCCGGTGTCCGAACTGGAAGGCACGGCGTACATCCCGACGATGACCTGCGGGGCGGGCGTGGCAGAGGCAAGCCCGACGACCGATCTGCTCGCCAGCGACACGAATCGGCTGTTGGTGCTGGCGCTGGCGACGCGGGTGGCAACGCCGTCGGCGTAGGCTTTGAACGCCCACCAGACGGCGCGCGGCTGGTCATAATAGGTCGTGAGCAGTCCATCCAGGTTGTCCGCGCTGCAGTTGCTGCCGCTCACGGGGTCCACCCAGCAGGCGTGGGCGGCGGCGTCCGCGCCGCCGCGCTCCAGGCGGTCGAGGACGGCCAGCGACGACGCCGGCTCGTACTGAATCTGTTTGTGGATGGCTTCATTGATCTGGATCTGTTTGATGCCGAGCGGGGCGAATTCCGGGTCGTCCAGGAAGTCCTGCCGCGCTTCCTCCAGGTGCGCCTGGATGCTTGGGATGTCCGACCCGCTTTCAAACTCGTGCCAACTCAGGACGTCCAGCCGGATGTGCTCCTTGAGACAGAACTTGAGGAAAAGCTGTATCGCGTCGTGATCGTAGTGGTCATCGCTCGGCCCGGAGATCAGCGCGTCCGGCTGGACGGAGCGGATGGCGTCGTGGGCGATTTTGAACGTCTGGAAGTAGGCGTCCTGTGACGCGGACCAGTAGGCGACGCCGTCGGGCTCGTTCCAGATGTCATAGATAACATTTTTGCTCTGGTACTGCTGTGTCAGTTGCTCAACCTCCGCCTGGTACGCGGGGAAGTTCGAGTCGGGTCGGTTGTGTGGATCGTAGCCCCAGAAGTCGGAACAGACCAGAACATAGGCCGCCCCGAAACCCGTCGCGCGTGGGTAAATCTGGGGCGACTGCACCCCCGAGCGCCACAACTTCGGCTGGAGCGGCGCGACCAGCGCGTCGGTGGGGCCGCCGCTGCTCATGGAGTGGAGAAAGCCGACCATCGACTTGACCGGGACCGCCTGGGAGAAATCGACGCTGACGGTCGTCGTGTTGGATGGAGCGGACCCCCCCCCGCCGCAGCCGAGCAGAGTCAGGACGAACGCCAGAAAAGGGATGAGTACGAGTCGGGATGCGGCCGCGTGGGGAGAATACCGGGTGCGCAACGGGGGCATGTCTGGTCCTTCAGTCGTTTAGGGTTATCATACAGTACCACAGGTAAGCAGCAATCTTCCGTGCGGCCGAGCGGCACGGGCAAGTTTTTCTGGTCTGGGACGGCACACTCGCCGACGTTGCAAAAGAAGGCCGCGAGTCTGTATAATAACCGGGTATGGTCAGTTCGGACGACAAAGATTGGCTCAGAGAAGGCCGCCGCGTTCTGACGGAAGCCGCCGCTGCGCTGGAGACGGTCGCGGAACGACTCGACGCCACCGTCTGGGAACAGGCGGTCCGACTCCTGCTCGACACCCGGGGTCGGACCGTCGTGACCGGGATGGGCAAAAGCGGTCAGGTGGGGCGTAAACTCGCGGCCACCCTGGCGAGCACGGGGACGCCGGCGTTGTTCCTGCACCCCGGCGAGGCCCTCCACGGGGACCTCGGCATGCTCCAACCGCAGGATGTCGTCGTGGCGCTCTCCTACAGCGGCGAGACCGACGAAGTCCTTGCGATCCTGCCGGCGATCCGTCGCCTGGGCGTTCCGATCGTCGCGATCACGGGCAGGCCGGTTTCCACCCTGGGCCGCTTCGCCGCGACCGTCTTGGATGTCTCTGTCGAGCGCGAATCTTGTCCCCTAAATCTCGCCCCCACCACCAGCACGACCGCAATGATCTCCTTGGGGGATGCGCTCGCGGTTTCGGTCATGGTGGCACGGCGTTTCACGCCGGACCAGTACGCGCGTCTGCACCCGGCAGGCACCCTCGGGCGGCGGCTGACGATGAGCGTCCAGGACTTGATGCTGAGCGGTGACGCGGTCGCGACTGTCGCCACTGATACCCTCCTCCGCGATGTCGTCTTCGCGATCACCCAGGCCCACGCGGGTGCGGCGCTCGTCATCGACACGCAGGGCGTCCTGTGCGGATTGATCACGGACGGGGACATCCGGCGTCATCTGCTCGACGGACATGACCTTCTCGCGCGTCCCGCGTGCGAGGTCATGAACCGAAACCCCGGCGTCCTCGCTCCCGATATGCTGGCGACGGACGCGCGCCGCTGGCTGGCCGAGTTCCACCCGCGCCCCGGCAGCATCGTGGGGGAGGCGCCCGTCGTCGACGCCGCCGGGCGGCCCCTAGGGATGCTGACGCTGAAAGACCTCGATAAAGCCGGGATCGTGTAAGGCGGACACAGTCATGGAACACGTCAAGTTGGTGGTCTTGGATGTCGACGGCACGCTGACGGACGGCGTTTTGGACATCGATGATGACGGGCGCGAGCGCAAACACTTTCACGTCCAGGACGGCCTCGGCATCGTGATGGCCCAGGCGGTCGGCCTGCGGGTCACGGTCATCTCAGCCCGCCGAAGCGCGGCGACGGAACGCCGGATGACACACCTCGGCGTTTCGGATGTCATCCAAGGCAGCGGAAACAAAGGGGAGACGCTGCGGCGGTTGATGGCGCGGGACGAACTGCAGGCCGACCAAGTCGCCTTTGTCGGTGACGACCTCACCGATCTGCCCGCGTTCGACGTGGCCGGTGTGAGGATCGCCGTCGCGGACGCGGCGCTTCTTGTGCGCGCCCGCGCCGATTGGGTGACGCCGCGCCCCGGCGGCCACGGCGCGGTGCGCGACGCCCTGGAAGAGATTCTGCGCCGCCAGGGCCGGCTGGACGCGGCCGTGGCGGCGTACCTGGCGCGCTCCGAAAGTCTTGCGGCGGACTCCCGGCAATGACGACCACGCTGCACATCCTCCACACCAACGACTTCCACAACCACTTCAGTGAGCAGCAGGCGGCATTCGTCCGGCGCGAGAAGGACGCCCTGACGGACGTGCTGCTGCTCGACGCGGGCGACGCCGTGTCGGCGGGCAACGTCGGCGTCCGTCCGGGCGGGGAGCCGATTCTGACGCGGATGTCGGAGACCGGCTACGACGCCATGACGCTGGGCAACCGCGAGTTCCACGTCGCCGACGCGCTGCTGCGCCTGAAGATCGGCAAGGCGGCGTTCCCCATCCTGTGCGCCAACATCCGCTGGCGCGAAGACCGTGGCGAGGAACTGGCCCTCGCGCCGCACATCCTCCAGACCACACCCTCCGGCCTGCGTGTCGGCGTGTTCGGCCTGACGATGCCGATGGTCACGCCCCGCATGGCCGCCCGCGTCGTGAGCGCCTTCCTTTTTGACGATCCCGTGGCGACGGCCCGACGACAGATCGAGCGCCTGCGCCCGCAGGTCGATGTGCTTGTCGCCCTGACCCACATCGGGCTGCGCGAAGACGAGAAGTTGGCCCGCGCCTGCCCGGAGGTCGATCTGATCGTCGGCGGACACTCGCACGTGGTGCTGAACCGGCCCGCCGAGGTGTCCGGCGTGCCGCTCGTACAGGGGGGGTGGTATGGGCATTACCTCGGCCATGTCACACTCGAAGTGGACGGCAGCCGTGTCCGCGTCACGTCCGGCCGCTTGATCTCCCTGAAAGAGTAGGCGTATGTCTGCGCTGCTGCTGTTCCTGACGACCGCCTGGGGTCTGACTGCCGCCGGTCGCCAACTCGCGGGATGGCTCCGCCTGCCGGAGTGGGCGACGGGGCTTGAGCGCAACCTGATCGGCTTTGCGCTCGGCCTGGGCGTCTTCGCCTACGCCATGATGCTCCTGGGCCTCGCCCACGGGTTTTATCCCGCTGCCGCCGCCACGCTTCTTGTCGCGCTGTACTTGGTAGGTGTCCGGGAGCACGGCAGGATGCTTGGGCAGCTCCGTGCGAGGCTTGCATCAGGCTTTTCGTCCGCGCCGTCGGGCTGGGCCGCTGCGGCCCTGTTCGCGCTGTTTAGCCTCGTTGCGCTGAGCGGCGTGTACGCCCCGCCGACGCTCACGGAGTGGGACAGCGTCGCGTACCATCTCGCCGATCCGAAGCTGTATGCCCAGGCGCACCGGATCTATGATCTCCCTTGGGAGGACCACTCCAACTTCGCGTTCAACCTGGAGATGTGCTACACGTTCGGGCTGCTGTTCCATTCCGTGCCGCTGGCGAAGTTCTTCCACTTCGCCTGTGCCGTCGGCCTTGTCTGTGCCGTTTATCGCCTCGGGGAGCGGCTGTTCTCGGCACGGGTCGGCCTGTGGGGCGCGCTGCTGTTGATCTCGTGTCCGATCGTTGTCTGGGAGGCGGGGACGGCCTATGTCGATCTCGCCGTCGCGTTCTATGCGACGCTGACGCTGCTGGCGCTGGCGCACGGCATCCAGGAGAAGAGTGACGCCTGGCTTCGTCTCAGCGCCGTGTTGATGGGGCTGACGCTCAGCACCAAAGGCACGGCCCTCGGCGTACTCGGTCTGCTCGCCGCCGGCTTGTTTGTGTGGCGCTTGACTCAGCGGCAGGGACTCGGCAGAAGCATCGGGCTGACGGCTTTGTGGGGCGTGGTCGCGCTCGCCGTCGGCTCGCCCTGGTACATCAAATCATTCGTCTGCACCGGCAACCCCGTTTATCCGTTCTTCTATTCAATTTGGGGGGGACGTGGTTGGAACGCCGCCGATGCCGGGGCGTATGACGCCTGGAATGCGGCCTTCGGGGTGGGACACCGGCCCGTGGACGCCCTGCTGGCGCCGTGGAACCTGCTCATGAACCTGCTCCCCGGCCACCCGATCACGAAGCCGAAGCAGGCGTTCAACGACTACCAGACGCCGCTGATGACGCTCACCCCCGTGTTGACCGCCGCACTGTTCTTTCCCGTTTTCCTCATCCGCCGCGTCCCGACGGTGGTCAAAGTGCTGGCGTGTTACGCGCTCGCCAGCCTCCTGCTGTGGTTCGTGACGGCCCAGCACGTTCGTTATCTGCTGCCGCTCCTGCCTGTGCTGTGCCTGCTTGCCGCGTGGGCGCTGGACCTGGCCTGGACGCAGCGGACGGCTGCAGGGCGCGCGCTGACGGCCCTCGCCGCCTGTTCCGTCCTGTTCTCAGCCTACGTCGGCGTGCAGTTGCTGGCGAAGCAGGCGCCGGTCGCGTTCGGCGGGGCGTCACGGGAGCGGTTCATCGCCCGCGGCGACCCCGCTTACCCCGCGATGGAGTTCATCAACACGCGACTCCCCGCGAACGCGAAGGTCGTCTTTTACGGCAACCCGCTCGGCTTCTACTGCGACAAACAGTATCTGTGGGGCGAACTCGGCCACAGCACCTATGTCACCGATGGGGACGACCAGTCCCCGGAACAACTGCTGCGCCGCCTCCAGGCTTTGGGCGTCACCCACGCCCTCGTCAACACGGCGAACTTCGCGTTCCATGCCAAGTCAACGACTTATCCCGGCAGCGTGTACACGCTGACCGCAGGGGCCGGCCCGCCGCTCTTCGGCGATCTGTCGGACCCGCGCCGGCACATCTTTGTCTTCGCCCTGCCCCGCTCGGCGCCGGCTGCGCATTGAGGGTACAATCAAGACAGACACGGCCCATTCGTCCAGCCCGGCCCAGGACGTCGCGCTTCTCGGCGCGAAAACCGGCGGTTCGAATCCCCGATGGGCTATCTCAAAGCCGAAGTCGTCATTGACGAAACAGGGATATTGTTGATATAATAAAGAAAGGAAGTAACGCTCCGAAATTTTGTGGTGCGCGGCCCCAGAGCGCGGCCAGACCCCTTACGGAAACCGCATACGCCATGCGCCGAACAAAAATCGTTTGCACCATCGGCCCCGTCACCCGGAGTCCCGAGGCGCTGCGCCAGCTCGTTGAAGCCGGGATGAACGTTGCCCGCCTCAATTTCTCTCACGGCGCGCACTCGGAACACGCCGAGACGATCGCTCACCTGCGCGCCGTGTCGCGTGACCTTGACCGTCCCCTTGCCATCCTTCAAGACCTGTCTGGGCCGAAGGTCCGCGTGGGCAAGATCGCCGGGGAGGGCGTGCCGCTTAAACCGGGCGAGACCGTTTGTCTCACGCTCAAAGACGTCCCAGGGGATGCCCACGAGATCAACCTGCCCGTGCCGGAGATCTTCGACGCCGTCACCCCGCACACCCACCTCATGCTCGACGACGGCCTGATCGAACTGCGCGTCAGGTCCAAACGCTCGGACGCACTTCTCTGCGAGGTCATCGTCGGCGGACTGCTTTCCTCACACAAAGGCGTGAACGTCCCCGGCGTCTCGCTGCCCATCGCCGCCGTGACCGACAAGGACTTGGAAGACCTGCGTTTCGGCATCTCCCAGAAGGTCGACTGGGTCGCGGCCTCGTTCGTCCGCTCGGCCAACGACATCGCCGTGCTGCGGGGCGTCTGTGAGGCGAGTCGCGCCAAGATCCCGCTGATCGCCAAGATCGAGAAGCACGAGGCGATCCGCAACATCGACGAGATCATGGACGCCGTGGACGGCATCATGGTGGCGCGCGGCGATCTGGGCGTCGAGGTGCCGATCGACGAGGTGCCGGTCATCCAGAAGATGCTGATCGCCAAGGCCAACGCCGCCGGCAAGCCGGTCATCACGGCGACCCAGATGCTCGACTCGATGATCCGCAACCCGCGCCCGACGCGCGCCGAAGTCACGGACGTCGCCAACGCCATCTACGACGGCACGGACGCCGTCATGCTGTCCGGTGAGACGGCGGTCGGGGCCTACCCCTATGACGCCGTGCGGATGATGGCCAAGGTGGCCATGCACACCGAAGCGGCCCTGGACTACCCCAAGATCTTTGAAGAAAGAACGCGGCGCAAGCAGGCTGGAGAAGCACTGTCGATCACGAAGTCGATCGGTCAGGCGACGTGCGAGATCGCCCAGGACCTGCGCTGCGCCGCCATCCTGACGGCCACCGCGTCGGGCCGGACCGCCCGCTACGTCTCCCGGTTCCGGCCCCAAGCGCCGATCGTGGCGGCGACCAGCCTTGCGGAAACCTATCAACGGCTGTCCCTGCTCTGGGGCGTCTACCCCGTCATGGTGGATGTCGCTCCGGACTCCGACAGCATGATGCAGGCGTGCATCGACGCCGCCGACAAGACCGGCTTGGTCAAAAAAGACGACCTCGTGGTCATCACCGGCGGCGTCCCTGTCGGGCGGCCCGGCAGCACGAACTTCATCAAGATTCACTCCATCGGCCAGCCGCTGCGGCCGGAGTAGAACCACTTCCGTCCTTGGGGGACAGCATCATCGAACGCGAGCGCTATTCGCAAAGAAGCCTGCGGGCCGAAGAGGTACCTAGCCGCACGCAGCGGCGCCGGAGGCAGACGCGCAAGCCGCGCCGCATCCTCGGCCTGTGGGGGCGCCTGACACTGCTCGGTCTTGCCGTCATCGTGCTCGTCATGGCCGCCGTCGGCCTGGTGGCGAAAGTGGTTCGGCCTTACCGCGAGGCCGCCGCCTCGTCCCGGCAGCTCGCGCGGACCAGGAGCCAGGTCGCCATGCTGGACGCCCAGAACACCGAACTCCGCCGAAGGGTCGCGCTCCTGAACACCCCCGGCGGGATCGTGACCGAAGCGCGCATGATGGGCTACCTCAAGCCCGGCGAAATTCCGTTCGTTGTCGAAAGCGTCGGCCCGCAGGACAAGCCTGCCGGCGTGACGCAGATCATCTCACCAGCGCCGTCCCTGCCGAAGCCGCACAGCCACTGGCGTGGACTGTTGCACCGGCTGACGGGGCGCTAGTCATCCCTTGAAAGTAGAATCGAATGAAGGAAATCATCGTCAACGTCGATCACCGCGAGACACGTATCGCGGTCCTCGATGAGAAGCAGCTCACGGAGCTGCACGTCGAGCGCGAACAGCGCGTCGTCGGCAACCTGTATAAAGCCCGCGTGGACAACGTCCTGCAAGGCATGGACGCGGCGTTCGTCGAGATCGGACTGGAGCGCAACGCATTTCTTTACGTCGCCGACATCCTGCCGGAAGAAGACGAAGACGGCGGGCGTCGCCGGGACCGGCGCGACCTACACATCAGGGACCTCGTCTCCCGAGGCGATCAGCTCTTGGTCCAGGTCGTCAAAGGGCCGCGCGGCACCAAAGGCTCGCGCGTCTCGACCCGCGTTTCGCTGCCGGGCCGCTTCCTGGTCCTCATGCCCGATGCCAACAACCTGGGCGTCTCGCGCAAGATCGACGAGGGCAAAGAGCGTGACCGGCTGAAAAAGATCGTCCAGAAGTTCCGGGAGCCGGGCTTCGGCGTCATCGTCCGCACCGAGTCCGAAGGGCGGAGCGCCGCCGAACTGCGCCAGGACTACCTGATGCTGACCGAAACGTGGCGCGGCATCGTCGAAAAATCCAAGACGACACAGGCCCCGGCACTCATCCATCAGGACATGGGCTTGGTGTACAAGATTCTGCGTGATGCGTTCGGCTCCGACGTCAGCCGCCTGAT
The DNA here is from genome assembly GCA_964249295.1 of uncultured Armatimonadales bacterium. Lineage (GTDB taxonomy): Bacteria > Armatimonadota > Armatimonadia > Armatimonadales > Capsulimonadaceae > CAZZVX01. Next base: position 13,411 of record CAXUCQ010000025.1, read on the forward strand.
CATCGACTCGCCGAGCGACTATCGCCGCGCCCACGAGATCATCGCCCGCCTGTCCCCCGATCTGCAGGACCGCATCGAACTCTACGACGGCGAGAAGCCGATCTTTGAGCACTTCAAGATCGAGGACGACATCGACCGGCTGCTGCGCCGCAAGGTGCCGCTGAAGTCCGGCGGCTCGCTCATCATCGACCAGACGGAGGCGCTGGTCTCCATCGACGTCAACAGCGGCAAATTCACCGGCACGACGGGGCTGTCCGACACGATCTTCAAGACCAACCTGGAAGCGACCGAGGAGATCGCGCGCCAGCTGCGCCTGCGCGATCTGGGCGGCATGGTCATCCTCGACTTCATCGACATGGACAACGCCCGCGACAAAAAGGCCGTCATGGACGCCTTCGTCAAGGCGCTGAAGGACGACCGCTCGCGCACCAAGATCTCCAGCATATCGCCGCTGGGCCTGATCGAGATGACCCGCAAGCGCACGGGCGAGACGGTCGATACCGCGATGACCGACATCTGCCCCTACTGCCAGGGCCTGGGGCGGGTCCAGTCCGCCGAGACCGTGTCCCTGGATGTCGAGCGCGAACTTCGCCGTCTCGCCGCCACGACCTCTTCGGAAGCGTTCATCATCGCCGCCCATCCCGCCGTCGCCGCACACCTGATCGGGCCGCAGGGCGAAGACATCGAGGACCTGGAGCGCAGCGTCCGCCGTTCCGTCTATGTCCGGTCGGTGCCGTCCTGGCACCACGTCGAGAAGTTCGAGGTCGAGCCGAGTACGGCTCCGAAGATCGAGCAGAACTTCCCCACGCCGCGTCGCGGCCAGATCGTCGAGTGCGTCGTCTCGCGCGAAGACCCGCAGGGCGACCGCGCGCCCTGGGCGACGGCCCATCTGCTGCCGCAGCGCGCCTTCCAGATCGACCTGGTCAACGGCTCCAAGTATGTGGGCCAGATCGTCCGCGCCCGGCTCTCCGATGTCCGACGCTCCGTCGCCATCGGCGAGGTGCTGACGGGCGCCGCGCTCAAGGCGGCCAGCCAGGGCCAGAACGCCGGGGCCGCCGCGCCCAATGAGGGCCGGGGCAGCCGCGAGCGTCAGCCGGCCTGAACGCGGGGAACAAAAAAGCGCGGAAATAGGTTATAATAGGTGTACCGTGGGGGCGACAGGTTTCGACCGAGAGATTGATCCCCTGGGTTGCAAGCCGAGGCGCCGCTGGCCTCGTTAAAAGCGGCAAAACAACAAACGCGAACACCAAGTTCACGACAGCTCGTTCTTACGCGCTGGCTGCCTAACCTAACCCGTTAGCCAGTAACTGCGCCGCCCCAGGGCGGTCCGTCTTCTCCCGGCTTGCCTGGTGCCGGGATGCAGGGCGTTAAACATTCAGGATCACGTGTGCGGGCCGCTTCCTGACGCACGCGGACACTAAAGCGGGAAGACCGCGCGAAAGACAGCCTGCCAACCGGCGTTCCGAGCGTTAAATCAAAAGATTGGATAAGCTTGTAGTAGCCTAGGCTATCGCTACTTGGGACGGCGGTTCGAATCCGCCCGTCTCCACCATATGTCTACTGTCTATACAGTGTGAAAGATGCGGCCTTGTTTTTGAGCGTGAAAGGGTGAAGTCACCCGCTCTCAGAAATTTGGCCGCCAATTTTTTGCCGCTGCCGCATCAGAAACGAAGGCCCTGTCGCATGGTGGGGCCTTCTGCGTTGCTCCCATCGGCAACAAGTTACAATGCCCAACACATTCGTCATGGATGCGTCCGATGGCCCAGCCAATGGTGCGCTCCGTCTGGCAGTGGCTCGGGGAGAGATCGCCGCTGTCACGGCTGCTCTTGCGGACGGTGCCGATCCAAACGTGCTGGATCACTGGAGCCGCAACCCACTGCTTCATTCGGCAGTCTGGAAGGGCAACCCGGAAATTGTGCGGGCGCTTCTCACGGCAGGGGCCGATCCGAACGGCAGCACTGAAGAAGGAGTGGCGCTGAACACCGCCATCCAAAACGGCCACACGGACGTTGCTGTGCTGTTGCTGGAGGCAGGGGCGCAGGTCACCTGGGGGAATGCGGATGCGGCCATCGTTCGAGAGAACACGACACTCATCCGCTTCCTTTTGGACGCTTTCGCGGATGTGAACGCGCGAGACAGAGTCGGCGCGACTCTGCTGATGTCAGCCGCTTTTGTCGGCAACACGTATGCCCTGGGACTGCTGCTGGAACGTGGCGCCGACGTGAACGCGCGGGCCGTAACGGGCTGGTGCGCTTCGATGTCTGCCGCCGCTGTCGGTCATGGAGAGACAGTCCATGAATTGCTGCAGGCAGGAGCAATCGCCCATTTTCAGGATGCGGGCGGCGATACGCCTTTGAAGTTGGCAACAAACGCCGGACACTACAAAATCGTTCGCCTTCTCAGAGGTGCAGGGGCGTTGGAGTAGTACCCGCGTCGTGAGCATGAACATCGCCATTATCGGATCGGGCGGAACGGGGTCTGCCGCCGC
>CAXUCQ010000026.1:0-365 GCA_964249295.1 uncultured Armatimonadales bacterium
GGTCATGGGTGACGATGGGGACGCTGCCGAACCACTCATAGTAGATGATATACCAGACCGAATATTCAAGGATGTACCATTCGTCGTTGAGATAGTAGTTCAGGTGATGATCGTGTTCCGCGCAGAAACGGACGATGGCCGAAGCGGCTGCAGGCGGCAGCGGCTGGTGGAAGAGCGTCGCCCCGGCGAGGGTGCGGACCAGCGCGCCGTTGTAGGCGATCAGCGGCGTTTCGGGGGCGAGACCGAGGTGGGTGGCGAACCGGGCAATGGTGTGGCAGCGCCGCCCGGAGGCGAGCAGGCCATGGACGCCGAGGGCGGTCACGCGCCGGACCTCGGCGGCGTTGCGCGCGCTGACCGCGTGGTCG
>CAXUCQ010000026.1:415-15814 GCA_964249295.1 uncultured Armatimonadales bacterium
CAGGGCGACGAGTCGGCAGGGCGGGGATTGCGTCAAAACAGCGTCATCTTCGGCTCGTCTTTGGCCTGTTTCGCCTTGTCGCGGGCGGCGATCAGGTCGTCGATCAGCAACTGGCGGGACGCCTGGTACGCATCGCCCTCTTGGCGCAGGATGTAGGCGGGGTGCAGCGCGGCCATGGCGTAGCGGGTGTAGCGGCTTTCAAACCATCGCCCGCGTTCCTGGGTCATTTTGAAGTTCTTGTGGATGACGGCATTGGCCGCCGGGGCGCCGAGACAGAGAATCACAGTGGGCTGCACGACGGCGATCTGCTTTTCGAGCCAGAGCGGGACGCAGACGCAGGACTCGTCTGCGCGCGGCGGTAGGTTCTTGACGATGCCTTCTTCGATCAGCGTCGCCCGGCATTTGACGACGTTGGTGATGTAGACGTGCTTGCGGAGCATCCCGGCCTCGCGCAGGCATTCGTCGAGCAGCTTGCCGGCGCGACCGACGAACGGCACCCCGGTCGCGTCTTCGTTCGCGCCCGGCCCTTCGCCGACCAGCATGAGCGGGCTGTCGGGGTTGCCGTCGCTGAAGACGACCTTGGTGCGTGTCTGGCTGAGGTCACAGGCCGGGCAGTCACTCGCCTGCCGCGCCATCTCCAGAATCCGGCTCTTTTTCTCGCTGGGCTGATCGACTTGCTCCGCCACGGTCCCCTCCCCGATTTATGACTGTTTACCCGTATCCGGCCAGGCCAGGCGTATTTTGGCGGCGCTGCTGCGGAGCGCATCGGGGAGCACTTTCACATCGGCCAGCACGGGCATGAAGTTGGTGTCGCCGTTCCAGCGCGGGACGATGTGGAGGTGGAGGTGGTCGGCGATGCCGGCTCCGGCGGCGACGCCGAGATTCATGCCGAGGTTGAAGCCCTGCGGGTGGAAGGCGGACTGCAGCGCCGCCTGCGCCTGTTTGGTCAGGGTCAGCAGTTCCAGCGTCGTGCCGTCGTCAAGATCGGCGAGGCTCGCGGTGTGCCGGTAGGGGACGACCATGACGTGTCCATTGTTGTAGGGGAAAAGGTTCAGCAGCACGAACGCCTGCGCGCCCCGGTGGACGATGAGGTTGGCGTCGTCCCCGTCCTGAGCCGCCTTGTCGCAGAAGACACAGCCGGTCGCGCCCATGGGGGCGTCGTCCTTGTGCGGCTGATCGACATAGGCCATGCGCCAGGGGGCGTAGAGTCGTTCCATACGGGGCTGCTGTACCGACGCCGAATGAACAATGGAAGATGGAGAGGTAGCCCCAACGAGAATCGAACTCGTGCTTTCGCCGTGAGAGGGCGACGTCCTAACCGCTGAACTATGGGGCCATGAAGTGTCTGCTGTGACAGCGAACATAATTTGCCGCCGACAACGTAATATACCTGATGCTGGGGGGGACTGTCAAGCCTTGCGCGCGTGTTCCGCTTGACAGAACGGGGGCGTTTTGGTACTATTCTGAACAGGAGCAATCAGTTGGCGAAACGGAAGCGCTACGAAGACTACATGCTGCTCGCGCCGGGGGAGCAGGTGCCGGGCCATAACACCGCTTATCAGGTGGAACGGGTGGCCGGGATGGGGGCGTTCGCGGCGGTCTATTTCGCGCGGGACCCCGCTCTGCCCGGACGTCAGGTCGCGCTGAAGGAGTTCTTCCCGGCGCGTCACCCCCGCGAACAGGCGAATCTCCTTGCCCTGTTCGAGCGTGAGCGGACAGTGGGGATGCTCGCCAGCCCGCACCCGCTGATGCCGACGTTCTATGAGGCGTTCCATCACGACGGGCATCACTACATCGCTCAGGAGTTTATCGAGGGCGCGACGCTGGACGAGATCATCTACAAGCGCCATCCTCTGCCCCGTGAATGGACGCTGAAGTGGGCCGTCTCGCTGTGCGACGCGCTCGCGTTCCTCCACTCCCGCCAGGTGGTCCACCACGACCTGAAACCGGCCAACGTGCGCATCACGCCGCAGGGGCATCTCGCCCTGCTGGATTTCGGCGCGGCCCAGTATTTCGGCAGCGGCCACGAGAAGGACAAGCCCGTCGAGCTGTACGGCACGGAAGGGTATCTGCCGCCGGAGCTGGAGGCCGACGGCCGGTGGGTGGCCGACGTCCGCACGGACATCTTTGCGCTGGGGTGCATCCTGTACGAGATGATCGCGGGCGTCGCGCCGGATCAGGACAGCATCAACGACCGCTCGATGTACGTGACGAACACCCTGATACAGCGCCCGAATGCCGATCTGGGGCTCGTCAAGCTGATCAACAAGGCGCTCTCCTACAACACCGATTATCGCTATGCGAGCGCGGGCGACTTCCTGAACGAACTCCGTCAGATCGCGCCGCCGGTCCTGCTCGTCACGCGGAAGCACCTCCGCTGGGGGGAGGTGCCGTCAGGACAGGCCGTACCGTCGCAATCGTTCCAGCTTTACAACGCGGGCGGCGGAGAGATCCGAGGCGAGGTTAAGCCACGCTCGCCCTGGATTATGGTGCAGGGGAACGCCTTCAAGGGGAACCGGCGCGAGGTGGTCGTACAGGTCAACCCGGCCCGCATCGCCGAGCGGGGGCAGCTCGTCACGGGCCGCTTGGAGATCAACACCCCCGATGTCAACGACGCAGACGGCAACAAGGTCAGTAGTGGGGATCGCTGGTTCGTGGAGTGCAGCATCACGCTCATCCCGCGCGCCGCACAGCTCCAGGTTCTAGAGCGCCAAGCCGCGGACGCCCCGCCGATCACGCTCAGCGCGCGGAAGGGTCAGGAGGCCGTCGGCACCTTTGAGGTCGAGAATCACGGCGAAGTAGGGGCGGATTTTCGCGTGGAGAGCGGCGACTCGCGGACGGGCGGGCCGGCCAATCCGCTGCCGGAGATGCAGTTCGTCCCCGCTCAGGGCGCAATCCCGGCTAATGGGGGTCTGGTGGTGACAATCCACGTTCCGACCGCGCAGCTCGCGAACGGGACCTATCAGAGCGCCGCGACACTGCGCACAACGACGGGACAAGTGGTCGTGGTCCCCTTGACGATCCGCGTCCTGTCCCCGCTCGACTACCTCAAGTCGAGGATCGGCCTCGGAGCGCAGTGACCTGGGCTTCCACAGCGCTGACAACGCTTTCCTGGCTTTTCGACAAGGCGTCCGCAGCCTGACTCTTCCAGTTCCTTGCCACGCCGCCGGTCCGTGTCCGCTTTCCCTGTGCGATGCTCGGCGCGAGGAGCAGCGCGGCGGCCGCGCCGATGGCGGCACCGATCAACAGTGTTGCCAGGTGCGAGGCAAGTGCCTCCCCGGCGCTTGGGGAGTTGCTGTCGGCTGTGTCGCTTGGCGCCATCGGGGTCAGCGCTCCTCCGTCGCCGAGATCAGCTCAAAAAGACGCGCCATGCTCTGGGCGCGTTCGGCGATCGGGCGCGTGACCGTCTCGCCTTTTCTGATGATCGGGAAGCCGAAGTATCCGACCACATCCGTCTGCGCGACTCGCCCGATCAGCGGCTCGATCTGTCCGATCATGTCCGACTCAGCGGGAAGGGCCGTGTTGTTCTGCTCGCTCATGCCGGCGGTCCCGGCGGGCGTGCCTGTCTGGTTTGCCATACCTAATCCCCGTCACTGGTCTCGTCGATCACACCGCGTCGCTACGGCAGGTCGTTCATGTCGTAGGCGAGGTGCATGATCGTGTCGAAACGACCGAGTTTGAGCACCCGTTCCGGCTGTCTGCCCTGGGTCAGCAGGACGTTCAGCGTCCTGCCTTCGGGAGCGAGCCGCTTGCGCGCCTCAACCAGCAGTGCCAGGCCCGCGCTGTCGATGAAATCGACCTGGCTGAGATCGACAATCACGGGGGACTTCTCGGCGCCTGTGACGGCCTCCATGAGTGGCTCACGGAGCTGAGTGGCCGTCGTCAGGTCCACCTCACCCACCGCTTCGACCAGAGTGCCTTTATCCGTCGAGCGGCTGTTCACTTCCAATTGAGCAGCGTTCAAATCGTTGTTACTCCCACTGTTGTCGGCTTCCGTCACAGATAGCTGTTGTCACGGATAGTATACTGACACAAAGGCTGAGTGTCAACCCGCCCCGGCGTCAAAAGCCGCTGGTGTAGTTATACCGCATTTCGTGCCGTTCCCCCAAGGGAGAAGTGGGCAGGAGGCTGCGGAGGACATCCCGGCCGTCTTCTCTCCAGGAGAAAGGCGGCGCCTGGAGCTGGCCGGGGCGACAGACCCAGGAAACACCGAGGCGCACGACGGCGGCCCGCCATGACGCCTCATCTGCTGCAGATCTCAGCGGCGCCACGGCACAGCCCTGGAGATGGCCCGCGACTGGATCGACGGCGCGTGACAGATGTTCCACGCCCGCCAGCGGCTGAACAGAGACGACGCCGTGTGTCGGAGAGAGCGCGAAGAGGTTTTCCTCGCGGGCGATGACCGTCCATCTCAGGTCTTCACCCTCCCACAGTGGCCCCGCGCTCATGCGCGCCAGGGTGCGGGCCTCCTGGACCTTCGCCGCCGCACGGAGTGAGCGCGGCGCCTGCGGACAGCATGGCACGGCGCCTTTCAGAGCGTCAGCCAGAAGAAGGCCGAATTCAGCTGCAGCCGGAGCGTCGCCCTCGACAAAAAGTGTGTGCGGCGAAAGGCAGCCGCCCTGGTCGTACAGCAAGATGTCGCGCGCAAAGCCTTCTGCGGCCTCTGCCACCGAAGCTCCTGTCGGCACGATCCCGAACGAGACGCGATGGCCGTAGCCCAGGAATCCGACCGAAGGCGGGCAGAGCGCCTGGAGCGACACGAGGGTGTCTTGACCGCCGTAGGCGAGCAGGAGATCGCCGCCTCGGCAGAGTGCGGCGTCAAGCTTCGCCGTGCCTCCGGGCCACTGCGCGAGGTGGATGCAGGAGGCTAGCTGCGGAGACACGTCCGCCAGCGACTGCACGAACAATCGCGCCCAATCCCCTGCCCCTCCGGTGGGCAGCTTCACGAAAGAGGCGCTGCGCATCAGCAGCGCCCGCAGAAGGCTCGTCCAGGCGAGCAGCGGGGTGTTGCCCGCGATGACGTGGCCGATCAGCGGCGCCCCCCAGGCGTGGCGGACGCCTTCGGCGTCGATCAGCGCCCACAGGGACGCCGTAGACAGCGAGTCGGCCAGCGCTTCCAGGCTGAAGCGCGTCATGGCGAATGGGAACGGCTCCGTCAGAGCCTGGGCGTCGCGCCGCCAGAGCGATTGCGGGTCTTTCCAGCGCGTCGCCCAGTCGGTGATGGCGGCCACGACTTCCGCCTGCGGCATTGACCGCAGGGCCGAGGCGTGAGTCTGGCGCAGCCGCGCACATATCTCATCGATCTCAGTCAGCGGGCCGACCACAGTTCCTCCACCGTGAGAGAGCAGCCCCGGACTTCCGCTTCGGGCGCGCGCCCGTGCAGCACGAAGCCGTCCGGGGTCAGGGTACCCAGGTCCTGGGTCTGCAGCGCGAGGGCGGAGTTGAAGTTGGCGAGGTCGTAATGGCGGAGCAGGCCCGGCTCGCCGGGGGCGGCGTCGTCGCCGGTTTTCGGGTCGATGGCGCGACTTTTGACCCAATGCGGCCCGCGTTTGGTCGGATCGAGGCCGCACCCGTAGAACTGGGATGCCATCTCGGACATCCCGTACTCGCTGAAGCATCGATCGCTGGGGACGCCCAGCCGCTCGGTGAAAAGCGCATAGAGCTCTTCGCGGGGAACCGCGCGGGTGCGCCCCTTGAAGCCGCCCGTCTCGATCACGCGACTCCCGATGGGAAGGCACCAGCGGCGGTCCGATCCGTCAAAAAGCTGCACGAAGGCGAACGCGGTCCCGAACAAAGTCACAGGGCTGGTGACTTGGTCCAAGGCTGTCGCCAGCGCCGAGTCGTCGTCCCAGAAGAAGCGCTCCGCGCCAAGCGCACCGAGCATATGAGACAGAGAGGAGTTCGGGGCGGTGCGCGGCGGCGGCATGAGCGCCCAGAGGGGATGCGCAGCGCTGGGCAGGGCGGCGAAACCCGTTTTCAGGCTGGTTTCATAAAGGGCGAGGGCGTCGTCGTCGAAATAGTGACGGCTTGTCTGGGGGCCTGTGGTGCCGGAGGAATGGAAAACGACCGCCGCCTGGCCGGCTGGCACGCAGGTCAGATCGAACGCCTTGAACGCCTGGGCGGGGACCGCCGGGATGTTCCGCCAGTGGTCGAGCTGCCCCGTGAAGCCGAGGCTGTCACAGAGCCGTCTGTAGGGCTGATTCCGTTCATATTGCCTCGCCCAAAGCCGACAGGCGAGATCATCAAAGCTCGCTTCATCCACCGCTGCAGGGCGAAGTCGGATGAAATCTGCGATCTGTTGGGCGAGTGCGTCCATATCGCCTAAAGTGTACCCGATGACACAAGCGACTCTTGAGAGCGCGTCCCATTCTGGGGCCGTTCCGATCGTTCCCCACGCCACACCGGCGGGTACAGCAGGCGCTCGGGGCGGCGCCACCAGCCGGGGGATTCGAGGGTGGGCGAGGCGTGAACGCCGCGTGATGCCAGGTCCTGCAGCATGGCGGCGATGGGCGTCGGTCGCGGCCTGCCGTCGCACATCTCAAACACGCCCGCTTCGTAATGTCCCGCCGACCGCGTCACGAGGCTGTCCCAATCGTAAGACCCCAGCAACGCCCAGACTGTCATCGCGCGGACATCCACGCCCTCACGGCGCAGGGTGTTGACGCCGTCCCATGCCTCCTGCAGCCAGCGCATCTGCTCCTCACAGGTGCTGCCGAGATGCGCTTCGGTGATGGCGACGGGACGTTTGTAGCGCTCCCAAATCTCGCGCAACAACCCTTCGAACCCGGCGATGCCTTCCGCACAGACCCGCACCGCTTCGACATCGGCGTAGCGGTCCCGACCGTTGCCGCCCCAGAAGTCCGGCGGGTACACCGCCAGACGATCGTCTAAAAATCTCTCGCCGGTCACGTAGTAGTTGCAGCCGAAGATGTCCGGGCAGCAAGGCTGATCCGCGAACCATTGCCATTCGGCGTCAGGAACCCCCAGCCAGCGCAGGTAGTGCGCCATGGGATGCCCGTCGACCACGCGGCCGCAGAGCAGATCGAAGCTGAGCCAGCGACGCTCATTGTCAAAGTCGGCTTGATAGGCCATGCGCGGCGTGCTGTAGGTCTTCCCCAGGTCCTCCGTCTGGACGAGCTGGGCGTCGGGGTTGACCTCCCGGACGGCGCGCATGGAAAGGACGACGGCGCGGCATTGGGTGAGCAGGGTCCGCGCCCAGGTCAGCCCGTCGCGCCCATGTGGATACCAGTGTCCGTAGAGGCCGCTGAACCGCGCCGTCGTCAGCGGTTCGTTAACGGGTGTGTAATAGCGCACCCAGGGGTAGCGTCTCGCCACGGCGCCGGCGTAGTCGGCCAACTGCTGCGGGAACGCCGGGTCCGTCAGGCTCGTATGTCCGGGGCCGCTGCCGTGATGGACCAGGCCGACGATCGGCTCGATGCCGAGATCGCGGAGGCGCTGGAGACGGGCATCCGCCCAGGACCAGTCTGCGGAGTCGAGACCCTGCGGGGCGATACGCTCCCAGAGGACGGGGTAGCGCAGGGCGCGCAGACCCAGCCCCGCGAACAGGTCGAGGTCTTCGATGCGCTGCGCGTGTCCGCTCCGCTCCATCTGGTCGAAGTAGATGTCGCCGACACGGTTGACGGTGCATTCGACTCCGCCCCACAACTCTGGAAGAGGGGTGGAAGGTGGCTGCATATGTCCTGACATCTCCCTGGTTGCACCCATCCTAAGTTCATCTAGGATGAGGCGCTGATGACCTGCTTGACGCCGTTGCCGGTCGCCTCGCCGGGCCGGACGGCCTCTGTTTTGTGGGCTGTGGCCGGCAGGACTATTTTCTCCGAGCGGGCCTCGGCGAGCCTGTCGAAGGTCATCAGCGCCTGGCCGACGACCTGATCCATGTTGTAGTACTTGTAGGTCGCCAGCCGCCCGACGAAGTGGACGCCGCGCGTACCGTCGGCGAGGTCTTTGTAGCGGTTGTAAAGGGCCGTGCATTCGGGCTTCGGGATGGGATAGTACGGGTCGCCCTCGGCGCGCGGGTACTCGTAGACGAGGCTGGTCTTTCTGTGCTCCTGGCCCGTCAACTGCTTGAATTCGGTGATGCGCGTGTACTCGTGTTCGTTCGGGTAGTTGACGACGGCCACGGGCAGGACCTGTTCCTGATCGCGCGTCTCGTGCCGGAACTCCAGGGAGCGGTACGGGAGCCGGCCGAAGCGGTAGTCGAAGAACTCATCGACGGGGCCGGTGAAGATGATCTCCCGGCACGGCACCATGCCCTTGATCTCGCGCCAGTCCGTGTTCAGCATGATCTTGATGTTCGCGTGGGCGAGCATCTTCTCGAACATCCGCGTGTAGCCGTGCAGGGGCATATACTGGAAGGAGTCGGTGAAGTAGCGGTCGTCGGTGCTGGCGCGGGTCGGGACGCGGGCCGTCACCTGAGCGTCCAACTCGGAGGGGTCCAGGCCCCACTGCTTCCGCGTGTAGCCGCGGAAGAACTTCTCGTACAGCTCGCGCCCGACCTTGCCGACGACGACGTCTTCCGACGTGCGGGCGTGGCCGACGGGCTCGGCGCGGGACTCGAAAAACGCTTCGCACTCTTCTTCCGTCTGCAGGCTCAGGCCGTAAAGCGTGTTGACAGTGGTGCGGTTGATCGGGATCGGCAGGAGCTGGCCATCGACAGACGCCAGAACGCGGTGCTCATAAGGCCGCCACGCGGTGAACTGAGAAAGATGACGGAAGATGCGCTCCGAATTGGTGTGGAATATGTGCGGGCCATAAGGGTGCACGAGGATGCCCGCATCGTTGTACCTGTCGTAAGCATTGCCGCCGATATGACTGCGGCGATCCACGATCAGGATGCGCTTGCCGGCCTGGGTGGCGAGACGCTCCGCGATCACGCTGCCCGCGAAGCCCGCACCGACGATCAGATAATCAAACATTCTTTCCATGCTCTTTCTAGATTGCACCCGCAGCGCTTTGTTCCGTTCGCGGCCCGCGCGGGTCGGACTTCTCCACGGCGGCGTCAACCAGTTGGGCCATGCGGCTCCAGGTGTTGTCCCATGACATATCCGCGAGGAAGGCATCCGCCTTCTGTTGCCGAACGGCGGCGTCTTCGCACAGCGCTGCGTCGCACGCCGTCACGAACTCTTCCGCGGTCGCCGCGATGCGCACCATTTTCAGTTCGCCGTAGGGCCGGACGACGTCACGGATCGGCGTGGAAACGACGGGTCTCCCGGCCGCCAGATACTCAGGCGTCTTGGTCGGGCTGATGAAGCGCGTCGACTCGTTGAGCGCGAAGGGCAGCAGGGCCACGTCCCAGCCGGCGACGTACGACGGCAGTTCGCCGTAACCCTTCATGCCCAGATAGTGGATGTTGGGGTGACGCGGCAGCGTCGCGGCGTCGATCTTGGGGACCGTAGGGCCGATCAGCACCCACTGGTAGTCGGGGCGCAGTTCCGCGACAGCGGCCAACAGGTTCACGTCCAGCCGCTCGTCGATCACGCCGTAAAAGCCAAGTCGGGGATGGGGAAGGGCCGCTTGATCGGCAGGCTCTTCCGTGATGGTCCGCGCCTGGGCGAAGTGCGGGACATCGACGCTGCTGGGGAAGGCATACACGGCGCGATGGCGGCCCCGTTTGGCTTCGTACAGGCTTTGGCCGCCGGTGAAGACGAGGTCGGCCCGCTCCATGAGGGCCGATTCGTGTTCGCGCAGCTCAGGCGGCGCTCCCGCGAAGGCGGACAGCTCATCCATGCAGTCGTAGACGACCGCTAGAGGCTTCAAGTCTGCCGTGAGGGGATAGAACATGGGGCTGTAAAGCCAGAGGACATACCGGCGGACGTCATTTCGCCGCATGAAATCGGCGAACAAGCGGTGCTGCATCTCGTGATGTTCCGGCTCAGTCCGCCCTGGAGGCAGGTGCGGCGTCAGCACCGTGACGCCTTCAGGCCGGGAGGAAACATCGAGGGCCGGCGCATCGCCGTTGAAGACAGGCTCTTCCCAATAGAAGGCCCGGTGTTTGTTGGCGATGCGGCCGATCAGGTGCTGCGGGCGCTGGTAGACGAAGTCCCACCGAAGGTGCGAAAAACAAATCAGGTCGTATTCGATGGGCATGAGATTCTCCGAGAAAGGCCCCCTCCAGAGTGTGGATAGAATTCAGCAGTTGGTCGGAAGAAGCAGATCGCGTGACGCACAGGGTGGTCGTCCCTGAATCACGCGGCGCCAAAGGCCCTCGGGCTATGGCCGTGACTTGGTGTCACACGGTAACACATACCCGACATCAACAAGTGTTAAAACATATCAGGGCGTGTTCAGCCAAGCCTTCTGCATGACAAGACGCTTAGTTTGTTGCTCGCACTGCTCTTCAGGGCGTGCCTGCCTCGGTATAATAACTGCGACATGACTCGCTCATCGAACAAACGCCGCGCGGAACTGATTCTGCTGGTCGCCGTGCAGTGTGTCGTCCTCTGCGGCCTGGCGCTGACTTTCTGGGGCAAGCAGGCCACGGCGCCGCTCCCGGCGGATGCCGTGGACATCAACACGGCGGGCGCGGCGCAGTTTTCCCAGGCGCTCGCGGTCGGCCCGGCCGTCGGGCGGCGGCTGGTGGGCAGCCGTGAGGCGCGGCGGGGTCGCCAATTCGCCGCCGTCTACGACCTGCGCCGTGTCCTGTCACGGCAGGGCCTGGCGACCAGCCCGGTCGACGACCGTTTCGTCGCGCGCCTGCCCGTCGAGGTCGCGCGCGGGTTTTGGGGCGGGGCGGCGCTGTTCCTGCTGGCTTTTTTCGCCGCACACATGTTCTTACGGAAGACCGCGCCGGACGCGGACTCCGTCCTGCTGCCTCTGACCGCGCTGCTCTCGGGATTCGGGCTGATGATGGTGTACACGGTCAAGGACCCGTACCGGGACACGTTCGTCTTCACGGGCCAGGTGTGGGGCATCGCGGTCTGGGGACTGATCGCGCTGGCCGTGCCGCTGAGCCGGCCTTTCGGGCGTCTGGCGCTGCGGCGCTACCAGTACGCCTACGCCGCGGCCGCCATCGGGCTGATGCTGCTTCTGAAAGCCTTCGGACACGGGCCGGGGGGCATCCACATCCAGGTGTTCGGGGTCGAGCCGGTCGAGTTCATTAAAATCCTGCTGGTGTTCTTCGCCGTCTCGTATCTGGCGGACAGGCGCGGGATGCTGGGCGACGCCCGGTCCCCCCTGCCCCGGTTCCGCGACTTCGCGCCGCTGGCGGCGATCTACGTCTTTACTCTGTTTCTGTTTGTCCTGGTGCGCGACTTGGGGCCTGCCGTGCTGCTGTTCGGCGCGTTCCTGACGCTGTTGTACCTGACGACGCAGAAGGCGGCCTACCCTGCCGTCGGCGCGGCGCTTCTGCTGCTGGCGGCGACCGTCGGGTACAAACTCCATTTCGGGTTCTTCGCGACGCGCATCACGATGTGGCTCAACCCCTGGCACAACACGGACCCGCGCGGGGCGCAACTGGCCGACGGGCTGTGGGGCATGGCGACGGGCGGCCTGTGGGGCAGCGGCCTCGGATTGGGCAGCCCCGGACTGATGCCCCGCTCGGGTTCGGATCTGATCTTCGCCAGCCTGGGGGAAGAACTGGGACTGATCGGCACGCTCAGCGTGCTGGTCGTGTACTGCCTGCTGATCGCGCGCGGGTTCCACATCGCGCTGCGCGCCGTCACCGAGTTCGACCGGATGCTGGCGGCGGGGCTGACGACGCTGCTGGCCCTGCAGACCATGATCATCGTCGGGGGCGTGACGGGGTTGGTGCCGCTGACGGGCATCACGCTGCCGTTCGTGTCGTTCGGCGCGTCGTCGCTCGTGGCGGACTTCTTCGCGGTCGGCGTCCTGCTGCACCTGTCCCAGAAGACGCTGCCGGCGGGCCAGGCCGACCGGGCGACGCCGGAGTGGGCGCGGGCGGCGCGCGTCGTGGTGGTTGGCTACGGCGCGTATCTGTTGCTTGGCATCGGCGTGTTCCGCCTGATGGACATACAAGGCGCGCGTGACGTGGCGACGGCGACGCGCCCGCTTTACACGCCCGACGCGGACCAGGTTGTTGACGGACGGCTGGCGGCAGGTCAGTCGCCGCGCGCCCACATCAACCCGAGACTGGCGATGTATGCCGCCACGATCCCGCGCGGGCGCATCCTGGACCGGAACGGCGTGGTCCTCGCCCGCGACGCGACCCGAGACGACCTGGGCGCGACGGCCCTGCTGACTCCGGAGGGGCGGGAGCGCGTCTACCCAGGTGGCCGCGCCTGTGCGCACCTGTTGATGGCGACGGAAGCGCCGGGCAGCTTGGAGAACCCGCTGGGGCGGGACGAGACGCTGCGCGGCTTTTCGTCGTATGCAGACCTGCTGCCGCTTTACCGCCGCCGGCGCCTCCCGTTCCCGGCGCATCCCAAAGGCGCGGACGTGGCGCTGACGATCGACTCCGCCTTGCAGAACGCGGCGCAGACGGCCTTGATGCATGAGGCCGGGCTGATCCGGGACCGGCGCACGGGGCGGCCCAAAGACAGGGGCGCGGCGGTGCTGCTCAACGCCGCCACCGGGGAAGTGCTGGCCGCCGCGTCCATCCCGAGTTTCGACCCGGCGACGCTGACGCCAGACGAGTGGGCGGCCCTCAAAGCAGGCCGTGACGGGGAGTCGACTCTGCTGGACCGCGCCGTCGCGGGGCTGTACCCGCCGGGATCGGCGTTCAAGATCGTGACGGCCACGGCGGGGCTGCAGCACGGGCTGGCGGGGGCCGTCTTTGTCTGCCATCACAGCGATACGAACATCGTCTGGCGCTTCAACGGCCATGCCTATGCCCGGCGCCGTATCACCGATGAGGAAGGCTTTGTGCCGCACGGGGTCACGGACATGGCGAAGGCGCTGCGCGTCTCGTGCAACGTCTACTTCGCGCATCTCGGGATCACCCTGGGCGCCCCGGCGCTGAGCGCGACTGCGCGGCGGCAGTTCGGGCTGGCGCACATGCCGTCCCTGGCGAAGCTGGGGGAAGATTTGCCCGACTGCGCCTACGGGCAGGGCGCGGTCACGGTCTCGCCGCTGGAGATGGCGCGGGTCGCACAGGCGGTCGCCGACGACGGGCGGCTGATGCCGGTCACGTTCGTCAAAGGCGCCGCCGGGGGAGCCGCCACGCAGGCGATGTCGCCCGCGCAGGCCTGGCGGCTGCAGACGATGCTCGCCGCCGTGACGATGCCCGGCGGCACGGCGCAGGGCGTGTTCGACGGGCTGGGCGTCCGCGTGGCGGGCAAAACGGGCAGTGCGCAGAACAACCAGGGCGACGGCGAGACCCACTCCTGGTTCGTCGGCTTCGCGCCTGCGACCGATCCGACCTATGCCTTCGCGTGCGTGGTCGAGAACGGCGGGTACGGTCGCTCCGCTGCCGCCCCTGTGTGCCGGGACATCCTGCGCCGGGCGCTTTGATCTGCGTCGTTCTTCATAGTGGACTGCAACTTCGACGCGGGAGCGTTGTCAATGTGTGTCATGAAAGACAAAAAGTTCCGGTGGATGATCTCGACGGCTGTGGCGCTGGCCTGCGTCGCGCGCGGCGCGGCGCGCGCCGACGATCCTCCCATTATGCCCGCGTCGCAGGCGGACACGGCCCTGCACCTGTTGGAAGGGGCGCGGTACGGGGAAGCGATCCCGGCGACGCAGGCCCTGGTCGATCTGGCCCCGAACGATGCCTTCTCCTACCAACTGCGCGGCACGGAGGAACTGTACCTGGGCGGCGTTTCCGCCGCGCGGCAGGATTTCGCGGCGGCGGCGCGTCTGGCGGCGGGTAACCCGGTCACGCTGTACGGCCAGGGTCTGGTTGACCTGTGGGAACACTCCTGGGACAAGTCTCGGACTGAACTGGCGCAGGCGCAGCAAACGTCGGGTCTTCCAGCGGCGGAGAGCGATGATCTGGCGACGGCACAGGCTTATTTGGATTTTCTGCGGGGGGATTTTACGTCGGCCCGTGTTCTCGCGCAGCCGATGATCGCCGGGAATGATCCGGTGCGGCAGGAACTCTTGGCCTTGATCGAGGCGCACGATCAGCCGGCGGAAGGTGCGGCGCGTTTGACGGCGTTTCTGCAGACGGCCGGCGGCGTACCTCGGGTGCGGGAAGACGAGGGACTGCGTCCGCGGTTCGACCCGACGGCGCCGGGGATCGAGCCTGCGGTGACGGAGCCTTCGCTGCAGCAGATGTATCGGGCGTCGCTGCGGGACAGTCAACCCCGTGAAGGGCGACAGAGGAAAGCGACCGGCGGCCTCACGGGACTTGTGCCGCTCCGTGCGCCCGGCGACCTCAGCAGCGCGACGACCGCCGTGACATTCACGATTGACGGGCAGCTCGCGGGCATGATCAACACGCCGCCCTATCAGTACGTCTGGAACACGGCGAACGGCGGAAATGGGCGGCATTCGGTCCGCATCGACGCCCTGGACGCGAACGGGGACGTGCTGAGTTCCACGACGCGCCTGGTGTCGGTCGCCAACGCCCACCCCGGCGCGTCCGACGCGGGGCTGGCCGCTGACCCACAGCGGGAAGTACGGCTGTGGAATCTGCTGCGGCTCCGCCCGGCGCGCAAGGTGGCGGAATGGAGACTCGCGGAGATTTTGCAGCAGCAGGGAGACGCAGGCGGGGCGCAGACGCACCGCGCCATCGCCGCCGCCCTCGATGCGGACTACAAAGACGGGCGTCATGCCGCGCGAGCCTTGTTCGGCGCGGGCGCGGCCAGACTCTCGCTCACAGAAAAGGCCGATAAATTGCAGGGCCTTCGGGTGGGGAGTGCGTCGCGCAAGCAGGTCGCGCTGACGTTCGACGACGGGCCGAACCCGCAGAAGACGCCGGCGCTGCTGGACGCGCTGGACAAAGCGGACGCCCCGGCGACGTTCTTTGTGGTCGGCGCGCGTGCGGAAGCGTCGCCGGACTTGGTGCGCCGCATGGTTGCGCGTGGCGATGACGTGGAGAATCACTCCTATACGCATCCGAACATGGCACAGACCGCCCCCGCCATTGCGGAGTCGGAAATCCTGCGGACGACCGTCGTCATCCGCGCCCTCGCGGGGAAAACGCCGCGCTTTTTCCGCCCGCCGGGCGGCCAGCGCAACCCGGTCGTGTACCGCCTGGCGGGCGAGTACGGACAGACGGTCGCGCTGTGGACGATCGATGCCCTGAACTATGAAGAGGCCGGCTCGCCCGAAGGCTTGACGGACTTCGTCCTCAAGCATATGCGCCCAGGGGCGATCGTATTGATGCACAACGGCATGGACAGCACGACGGCGGCGGTTCCGGGGTTGGTCGCGGCACTGCGCGCCCGTGGGTACCAGATTGTGACGCTGACGCAGATGACTGCCGGCGCTCCCGCCGTCAAAGCGGCCTTTGTCCCGGCGGCTAAGCCATGACAGCAT
>CAXUCQ010000027.1:0-15521 GCA_964249295.1 uncultured Armatimonadales bacterium
GGACCAGTCTGCCCTAGAAAAGCCGCTCCCGTTCCAGGCCACAGCGACCAAGGGGCGGCACAGCGGGCGCGGCCGTCGATCAGCCCGCCCGCGCGGCCGCCGCGCAGGGCGCACACGGCCACGCCCGAGTTCCACGGCCAGCATTCCGGCACGAAGCGTCCGACCAATCCCTCCCCTTTCAGCCCGCGCAGGGCCGTGCAGGCCGGGCCGCCGGTGCGGAACGCCTCGGCCAGACCGCCGCCCAGGCAGAGCTGACCACTCGCCATCCGCTCCAGGCCCGGCGGCCCGAGAATCCGGGCGATGACGGCGCGGACCTGGTCCACCGAGTCCCGGCCGATCTTGAAGATCATCAGCGGATTGTGGGCGCGATCTCGGCGCGCGATTTTTGCCCGCGCGCCGCGATAAGACTAGTCAGCACGCGCGGCCTGAGCAGCGCGCCCTACACGGGCGGCGGATCACCACGCAAAGGCGGTTTTATGGTCACTGGGGCGGGCATTACACCAAACGACTCCAAAACACAGAAACTGATGAGGTTGGAAGAAATTGTTCCCTGTCGCTGGAAACGCTTGACACATCATCTGTCGCCGTGTTATACTTGACTAGTCTACAATAGCAGCGCCCGGTTTGCATAGGCAGATCAGATGGCGTGCGCGCCAGGACGTATCACCATGCCTTTGAGCACCGCCGGCGGTCCGGGGACAACAAAAACACAGCCGCTCTACCAGCGCATCCAGCGGGCGATGCAAGAACGGATCGACCGGGGCGACTGGGCCGCCGGCCAGACGCTTCCGTCACGGGTGCAGTTGTGCGAGCAGTTCGGCACGACCCGCGTCACACTCGACAAGGCGATCCACCAGCTCGTCCGGGACGGACTCCTGCGCTCCGTCAGGGGCAGCGGCACCTTCATTGCCGGGGCGGGCTGTGCCGCTCCCAGGAGTACCGCCGCGCGCACCCTGCGGATCGGCGTCCTGATGGGCCAGGCCGCCCCGAGCGCGCTGATGGGCCAGGCCGGCGCGGACAACTTCTATTTCGGCCCTCTGTTCCAGGGCGTCCGCGACGCCGTGGCGGGCAAGACCGTGGAGATGGTCTACGGCCACTATGACCAGTCCGACTACCGAGCGTTCCAGCAGACCAATTCGCTCGACGGGGTGCTGCTGATCACCCCGCTGCTGGAAGAACTGCCGGCGCTGCACGCGCTGGCGGCGGCCCGCGTCCCTTTTGTGGCCGTCGGGATGTCCTCCCACGCGCCTGCCGACGCCGCCCTGCCGTTCGTCGACACGGATAACCGGCAGGGCGGCGGCGACGCCGTGCAGCACCTGCTGGACCTCGGACACCGGCGCATCGCCATCGTCAACCTCGCAACCTCGCAGGCCAACCACCACGACCGTCTGGAAGGCTACCGCCGCGCCCTCGCGGCGTCCGGCGTGCCGGTGGACCTGGGCGACCTGCTGCTGTACCCGATCCACGAGTCGGACCGGATCGAAGCGCGGGTCCAGGCGTGGCTGTCTCAGATACAGGCGGCGGGCAGTCTGCCCACGGCGATCTTCGCCTGCGACTATGCCATGGCGGTCTCGACGGTGCGCGTGCTGCGCCGACACGGCCTGCGCGTGCCGGAAGACGTGTCGGTTGTCGGCTTCGATGACCCCTACTCCGCCGAACACCTGACGCCCGCCCTGACCACCGTCCGCCAGCCCGTCTATCAGGTGGGCCGCCGCAGCGCCCAGCGCCTGCTCGACTCACTCCGCGCCGGCGAGATGCCCCACGGGGCCGAGATCCTGCCGACGCAGCTCATCGTTCGGGAGTCGACCGGTCCGATCCAGTCTTGACACGCACCCACAGAACACGCACCCACAGAACACGCACTTACAGAAAAGGAAGGTACCGACCTATGAAGACTCCATCATCCGTCTCACGGAACGCCGCCCGTTCCGGCTTCACACTCATCGAGCTGCTCGTCGTGATCGCCATCATCGCGATCCTGGCAGCCATCCTGTTCCCCGTCTTCGCCCAGGCGCGCGAGAAGGCGCGGGCGATTGCCTGCCTTTCCGACACGAAACAGCTTGCTCTGGGGATCACCCAGTATGAGCAGGATTTCGATGAAAAATGCCCAAACGGCGTCAACCCCTACGGCGGCGGGCAGGGATGGGCCGGCCAGATCTATCCTTACGTCAAAAGCACGGGTGTCTTCCTCTGCCCTGACGATCCGGCGATCCTGAGCGGCGCTGGCGGCACTGTCTTTCACCCCGCGTCCTACGCCTATAACAGTCAGGTGAGCATCCCGGCCCCGAATCAGTCTGCCGGCTGTGCATCGCCCGGCGAGGATTCCTTGTCCATCGCCGCCTACAACTCACCGGCCAGGACAGTTCTGCTGGCGGAAGTCAAGTTGAGCACCGGCTACGACGTTTCGCAAGGTTTCAACGCCGGGGCCGGAACGGTCGCCAACGGCGATGACGACCTGCAGACCTGTGGCGGCTCTCCCGCCGGGTACGGGATCGGCGGGGCTTATGACCCCTCCGGCTACAACTCCAACCTAGGCACCCCCGGCGGCAACGCCGGTACCATGAAGTGGACGACCGGTTATCTGCGCAACGCGCGGACCGGGGCCGCTCTGGGCGATTTTGACGGCCCGCTGGGACGTCATCAGGGCGGCGCCAACTACGTGATGGCTGACGGCCATGCGAAATTCTTCAAGCCCGGCGCTGTTTCCGGAGGCTACTACAACGCCACGGCCGGCGACTGCGGCAATTCCACCGGACCTCTGGCCGCCGCGACGGACTGCTCAGATCCGACCATCGGCGCCACGTTCAACACGAAGTAGAGGACCCTTCGATCTCGCGGCGCCCGGAGCCTGTTTCACAGGGTTCCGGGCGCCGCGTCGAGACGCCTTTGGTGAAAATTATGAGTGTCAAGTCGCCCTGCCATCCAGTTTGGTTCGCCCTGTTAGGGGCCTGCCTCGTTTCCGCCGGCTGTGCCTCGAGAAAAGATCAGCCGGCTGCCGCGACGATGCCGACGGAGCAGCTGCGGCAGAAACAGGCCCAGGACGCCGCCAACTACTCGGCTTACATGCAGCAGCATCGCCAACAGGCCGGCTCCCCAGCCGGCAGATAGTCACAGCGGCAGCCGGCGGGGCCGCAATGATCCGGGCCGAGATGGGTGCCAGGCCCTGCACAACCGCTCCACCCGCGCCCTGTGGGACTCAGGCTACAAAGACGAAAGTTGGATCGGTGACACGATCATGCTGATCCCGCGCCTCAAAACTTGGGTCAAGACGTACTATCCGGGTACAAAAATCGGCATTACCGAGTATAATTGGGGCGCGGAGAAGCACATCAACGGTGCGACGGCGCAGGCCGACATCCTGGGCATCTTTGGTCGTGAAGGCCTGGACGTTGCAGCCCACTGGACCGCGCCTGGTGCCGACACGCCGACGTTCAAAGCGATGCAGATGTACCGCAACTACGACGGCAAAAAGTCCGGCTTTGGCGACATCGGCGTGTCCGACACGGCGCCCGACCCCGATGTTTTGTCTTCCTTCGCCGCCGTGCGTCGCGCCGACGGCGCACTGACGGTCATGGTCGTTGATAAAGACGCCAGGGGGGCGGCCCGATCGATGTTGGTCTTGCCCATTTTGCGGCGGACGCCTCGGCCCAGGCGTGGCAGTTGACCGCCGCTAACGCCGTCACCCGCCTGACCGACGTGGCCGTCGTGGCCGGGCGTCTGGTCACAAGCGTCCCCGCGCGGAGCGTCACTCTGTTCATCGTGCCTGCAGCCCGCCGACGGCGAAGAGGGGCCGCCCCTCGCCTTCAGCAGGGTAGCCTCCCGTGGCCGAAGCGTGAAGCGCACGTCGGGACCGCGATCAGACCGAGTTTGTCGCCATTCAGCACAAAGGGAACAGAGTAAGAGATGACGGAATTAATGCCGGGGCAGGCGCCCGCAAAGAAAGCAGGCCGGCAGCCGTTCTGCCCGTTCCCGCAGGGCTTCCTCTGGGGGGCGGCCACGGCGGCGTACCAGGTTGAGGGCGCGGCGGACGAGGATGGGCGCAGCCCGAGCGTATGGGACACCTTCTCGCGCCGCCCCGGCGCGGTCATCTTCGACCAGAACGGCGACCGCGCGACCGATCACTATCATCGCTACCGTCAGGACGTGGCCCTGATGGCGGGACTCGGCCTGAAGGCGTATCGTTTCTCCGCCTCTTGGTCACGCGTCTTCCCCAACGCAGACGGCGTTCCCAATCCCAAAGGCCTGGACTTCTATAAACGACTGACGGACGAGCTGCTGGCGGCAGGCATCCAGCCGTGGCTGACCCTCTTCCACTGGGACCTGCCGCAGTGGGCGGAAGACCAGTACGGCGGGTGGGAGTCGAAGGACTGCGCGGAGGCCTTCGCCGACTACGCCGCGTTCATGACCGAGAACCTGGGCGACCGCCTGGGTGGCATCTTCACGATCAACGAGTTCTTCTGCTTCCTGGACAAAGCGTACCTGCCTAATGACGAGGTGTTCGCGCCGGGCAAGCGTGTCTCCCGGCGCGTCTTCAACCAGGCCCGGCACCACGCCGTCTACGCGCACGGGCTGGCGGCGCAGGCCGTCCGCGCCGTCGGCCCTGCGTCCCTGCGCGTCGGACTGGCGGAGAACGCCCCCGGCGTCGTCCCGATCCTCGAGACGGACGAACACATCGGCGCGGCGCGGGAGGCCCTGCGCGAGATGTCCGGGATGTACCTGACGCCGATCCTGGAAGGCCGCTACCACCCGGCTTATCTGGAGGCACAGGGCGCGGACGCCCCCACGTTCACGGACGAGGAGATGCGGGTCATCAGCACGCCCCTCGATTTCGTTGGCCTGAACCTCTACGCGCCGACCTACGTGCGCCACGACCCGTCGGTCGCCAGGGGCTGGTCGGCCCTGCCGTGCGGCGACGGCTACCCGCGCATGGACATGCCGTGGCTGCACGTCGGCCCGTCGATCCTCTACTGGGGACCCCGTCTCGTCAGCGACGTCTGGAACGTCCCGGCGGTCTTCATCACGGAGAATGGGTCCGCCAACCCCGACCGGCCCACGCCGGAAGGCGAGATCTGGGACACGGCCCGCGTCATGTACCTCCAGCAGCACCTGATGCATCTGCACCGGGCGGTTGCCGACGGGTACCCCGTGCAGGGCTATTTCCTGTGGAGCCTGATGGACAACTTCGAGTGGGCGTGCGGCTACACCAAGCGCTTCGGCCTCTGCTACGTCAACTATGAGACCCTGGAGCGGACGCCCAAGCTCAGCGCCCGTTACTACGCCGGCGTGATCGAAAGGAACGCCCTGGGCGGCGAGTCCGCAGGAAGCCTATGAACAAACGTCGGGCTTCCGCCTTTCTCCTCCTCCTGCCGCTCCTGCCCGGCGGCGGCGCCTGCGCCGACGCGCTGCACGTCACGGGCACACATCTGGAAGACAGCCGGGGCCGTGTGGTACGCCTTCAGGGCGTCAACGTCCCGAGCCTGGAATGGAGCAGCACCGGCGAGCACGTGTCCCAATCGGTCCGCGTCGCGGCCGACACCTGGCACGCCACTCTGATCCGAGTGCCGCTCAGTCAGGACCGGTGGTTCGGGAAGGCCCCGGAGCAGACCGACGGCGGCGCCCGCTATCGCTCCCTGGTCGACGCCGTGGTGCAGTCCGTCGCCGGGCGCGGCAAGTACGTCCTTCTCGACCTGCACTGGTCCGACGGCGGCCAGTGGGGGCGGCATCTCGGACAGCACAGCCTGCCCGACGACAACAGCGCGCTCTTCTGGAAGGACGCCGCCGCGCGCTACGCCAACAACCCCGCGGTGCTCTTCGACCTGTACAACGAGCCGCGCGGCGTGACCTGGGACGTGTGGCAGCAGGGCGGCGACGTAGTCGAACGCAACCAGGACCCCACACGCGGCGCGACCCTTACCTACCACTCGCCCGGCATGCAGGGCATCCTCGACACCATCCGCGCGACCGGCGCCAGAAACGTGGTCGTCGCGGGCGGTCTGGACTGGGCCTATGACCTTTCGGGCCTGCTGGACGGCCACGCCCTGAACGACGGCGACGGCCACGGCATCCTCTACGCGACGCACATCTACCCTTGGAAAAGAGACTGGGACGTCCATGTGACACCGGCGGCGCGGAAGTATGCCGTCTACGTCGGCGAGGTTGGTTGTGAGCCGGCGGGGCTTGGCGCACCCGCCTGGCAGCAGGTCGATCCCGCCACATGGGCGCCGCAGGCGCTCGCCTATATCAATCAGCACCAGTTCAGTTGGACCGCTTGGAGTTTCCACCCGTCCGCCGGCCCCAGCCTGATTGGGGGCTGGGACTATGCGCCGACGCCCTACTGGGGGACGTTTGTGAAAGCGGCCTTGGCTCGGAAAGCCGTGAAATGACACGCGGGATGGCAACGCGCCTCAGCGCGAGCGCCGCGCCACGCGAACGCACCTGACTCCTTGTGGGAAACCCGCGCTCTCCTGACCCGCAATCCAGCCCTTACGCCCCTTCTCCTAGGTGCAACTTTCCGGCGGACGCGGGGTCTGAGTCGGCATGATCGAAACACGCGCGCTGTCGAAAGTCTTTCCGGACCACAAGCGGGGGCCGGTCACTGCCGTGGACGGCATCTCGTTCGAAGCCCGTCCCGGCGAGATCTTCGGCCTGCTCGGGCCGAACGGCGCCGGCAAGACGACCCTGCTGCGAATGCTGGCGACGATTCTCCAACCGACCGGCGGCGGGGCGACCGTCGCCGGGTTCGATGTCGCACAGCAGGGGCGGGACGTGCGGCGGAACATCGGCTACGTTTCCACGGCCACCGCGCTGTACGAGCGCCTGACCCCGCGCGAGATGGTTTCCTACTTCGGCGCCCTATACGGTCTGCCGCCCGATGAAGTCAAGCGCCGGACGGAGCATCTGTTCACCGAACTCGACATCCACGGGTTCGCCGACCGCCGCTGCGACAAGCTCTCGACGGGGCAGAAGCAGCGCGTGTCCATCGCCCGCACCATCCTGCACGAGCCGCCAGTTCTGTTCTTCGACGAGCCGACCAACGGTCTGGACGTGCTGGCCGCCCGCACCATCGTCCGCTTCATCCGCCGCTGCCGCGACGAGGGCAAGACCGTCGTTTTTTCCACGCACATCATGAGCGAGGTGGAAGCCCTCTGCGACCGCATCGCCGTCATCTATCAGGGCCGCGTGGCGGCGGTCGGCACCCTGGACGAGCTGCGCGCCCGGACCGGCGAGCAGTTGTTCGAGCGCGTCTTTCTGCGCTTGATCGGAGAGGACCCCGACGCATGATTCGTGGAACGACGGCGCCTGAAGCCCGCCCCACCCCCTCACCGGCGGTGCCGCCTCGGAGCCGCATCGGCATCATCTTCCGCAAAGAATGGGGCGAGATCTTCCGCGAACGGCGCACCGTCTTTGCGGTCGTCCTCGGCCCGCTGCTGATCACGCCCGGCTTGTTCGCGCTGATGGGCGTCCTCGCGGGCGGTCAGGCCAAAAAGGAGCGCACGCAGACCTACACCGTCGGCGTGGCCGCGCCCGCCCCATCCGACACAAATGGGGGGCTGCTCACCGGCCCGCATCTGCGTTTCCTTCCTACCACGCAGCCGGACGCCGAGGCCCGCATCCGCACACACCGACTGGCCGCCGCCGTCGTGCTGCCCACCGACCTGAACGCGCGTCTGGCCGCCGGGGAAACCGCGCCCATTCAGATCCTGGAAGACGCCGGGGATGAAAACTCCCAGAAGGCCGCGGCCCGCCTCCGCAGCCTGTTTGAATTCAACGGGCAGGCCATCACGGCCCGGCGCGTGGCCGCGCGGGGTCTGCCGCCGGGCTTCGCCGCCCCGTTCGCCGTCACCGAGAAGCCGATCAAGTCCGGTGGGAGTCTGGCCACCCTGCTGCTGTCGCAACTGCTCCCTTACCTGCTGATCATCTCGGCCTTCAGCGGCACGATCTACGCCGCGTTCGATCAGGTGGCGGGGGAGAAAGAGCGGGGGACATTGGAAACGCTGCTCGTCACGCCCGCCTCGCGCCGGGACATCGTGCTGGGCAAATTTGCCGCCATCGTAGGGGTCTGTCTGCTCAGCAGTCTGCTTTCGATCATCGGCATGGGGTTCGCCTTTGGCAGCGGCCTCCCCGCGTTCTCGTTTCTGGCGCGGGGCGGCGTCCATCTGAGCGGAGCGGCCGCCGGGGTGATCCTGCTGGCCCTGCTGCCGTTGTCCGTTCTGTTCGCGGGCATCCTGCTCGCGGTTTCCACGTATGCGCGCAACCAAAAGGAGGCGCAGACGCTGCTCGGGCCGCTGTTCACCTTGGTCCTGGTTCCGGCGGCGATGTCCATGATGATCAACGTCGATTCAGGCCGGGGCCTGGCGCTGGTCCCCGTGCTGAACGCTTCGCTGATCATCAAGCAGGCGCTGGCCGGCAGCTTCGACGCCAGCTTCATCGGACTGGCCTTCGCCGCCTCGGCCCTCTACGCCGGGGCCGCGCTCTTCCTGGTCACGTTCCTTTTCCAGAAGGAAAGCGTGCTAGTCAAGGCCTGAGGCATTCCCTTGGGGGAAGGCCGTCCGGCTCTTCAGAGGGGCGTATCGCGATGCGCTTTCTTCTCCCCACGCGCCTGACAACGACCGTTCTCAAGCCGCTCCGTCAGGCCGGACACCTGCACCCCCAGTTACGGCCTCCCACGCTTCTTTGAGGAGCAGCGGGACGATGACAAGTGACCCGGCGACGTCCAGCCACCACCGATGCAGCAGGGCGTTGGCGGCCAGACCCGCCAGCAGCACCCATGACAGGCGGCCGCAGGTGAACGTCTCCATGGCGTCGGCCCGGAGCGCGCGGCTGCCGATTCGGTCGGCGAGCCGGATCTTGGCCCGCGCCAGCGGGGGCATCCCGAACGCCGAGACGACAGCGACGGCAAGGCCGGGACAGGATACTGCGGCGTGATGCCGGTGCGTCAGACCGTACACCGCTTGCAAAACGACACGGACACTCAGCGCGTACAGCAGACGTCCCGCAGTACGGGACGCTTTGCCCTCAATGGCTTCCACCGACGCCTCGTTGAAAGGCCACCCCAAAGCCTGCCGCCGCCGACGCCGGAAGTGAATGCCCGCCGAGACCCGCTCGACGACGCTGTCCGCGCCGAACGTGACGAGCAAGGAGACTCCCGGCGACCATGCCCGCTTCGATCGAGACGGCTGCCTCAATGACCATCCAGACAATGGGCGCTGCCTCTAAACGAAGGCCGGCGCGGACTCCGAAAGTCAGAAACGTGTCTGTCGCCGCAGCCGTGCGTCCTCTCAGCGTGAGTGCCGCGCCACCCTGCCGGGTTGCGACGCCCGGCGCGTCGCTTTCACAGCCCGAGACGTGTCTTCCGGCGCCGCGCCGCGCGAGCGCGCCGCGCGGACCAGCGGGGCCGAGACGTAGGAGCCGACGACGAGCAGGGCCGCCAGCGCTTGGGCCGCAAGGCTCTGGACGTTCGGGAAGACGGAGAACCAGAGGCCCATCCAGTCGGGAACGCGGAGGCCGATCGTCGTGGTCGCCAGCCAGCCCGCCTGCTGCATCTCCTGGACGCTCTCGCCGACCATGACGAGCAGCACCACGCCGAGCAGAACGCCCGTCACAACGAGCATCTTCTTGTAGGGCAGCTTCCGGTGCGCCAGGAACGTCAGGCCGGCGACCATGGCCGTCAGCGCCAGGCCGATCAGCATCCCCCGGAAGACGACGCCGCTGCCGGCGCGCAGACGCAGGTCTTGCAGGAACAGCACGACCTCAAAGCCTTCGCGGTAGATGGCCGTGAAGCCGAGCAGGGCCAGCCCCAGGAACGTCCCCGACCCGGCGGTCTCCGCCGCCGCCATCAACTGCTTGCGCCGGTTGCTGTGGTGGGCGATCCAGCCGGTCCAGTAGACCTTGTGGAAGAACCAGTTCATCACGACCAGCAGGACCACGATGGCGAGCAGCCCGGTCGCGGCCTGAATATCGAGTTCCGGCGCGTTCACATGGGCAATGATCGCCACGACCAGGAACCACGTCGCCACGCTCGCCAGCAGGGCGGCGGACGCGCCGACGGGGACCGCCCGCAGGGCGTCCCTCTGGCGTCCCCGCGCCATGCCCGCCGTGACCGCCGCCAGCACCAGGATCGCCTCCAAGCCTTCGCGGAAGACGAGGATGCCGGTGCTCAGGACCATCGCGGCGGGGCTGAGGCCTTTCACGGTCGGGTCCGGGTTGCCGTGGGCGGTGACGGCCTGCCAGACCAGGACGCCCACGACCAGCAGCGCCGCCAGTCCCAGCAGAATCGGTCGGAGATAGGACACGGCCCAGGAACGCCCCACGGGCAGTGCGGTCTCAGTGACTTTCGTTATGTTCGGCATGAGAATCGGCTTTCCAACAGGGGCAGGGTCAGGGCGCGGGGACGCGCCGGGAGGGTCAGACGGACGGGGGACGCGCATTTCTTCCGGCCCGTACACTTCCGCGTGGTCTGACACTCGTCGTTCTCGCAGCCGGAGACCCGTTCGGCGACGCCGCCGATGATGCCCTCGGCAGCCTCGATCAGCGTCTCCACGCGGGCGTCGCTCAGCGCGTAGAAGACGCACCGGCCTTCCTGACGACTCACAAGCAGGCCGCAGTCTTTCAGGCACGTCAGATGCCCGGAGACGTTCGGCTGCGAGAGGCCCGACACGGAGACCAGTTCCGTCACGGTCTTCTCCCCCGAGCGGAGCGCTTCCAGGATCGCGAGGCGCGACGGGTCGGCCAGACCTCGGAAGAGTTTTGCCTTGAGCGTCAAAGACGAATCTTGGGTCACTGACACGGAACCTCCACGGGCATAAAACATCGGCGCTCGGTTATATAACTGGATACCGATGGGTTATACCGGAAGTTCCTGCCCGCTGTCAATGCCCTGCGCAATAACCAGCAAAACGGCCTGCCGACTTCTCAGTCGGCAGGCCGTCGCGTTCGGTCCCTCCGCGTGTCGCGCTACAGTCCGCCGGCCCAGGCAAGGATCGCCTGGTCGCACGCCTGCGGCTTCTCGATGATGGCCGCGTGCGCCGCGCCGGGGATGATCGCCAGGTGTGAACCTTTGATGTCCTGGTGCATCTTCTTCGCCATCTCCACCGGGTAGAGGGGGTCGTCCATGCCTTCCAGGATCAGAACCGGGACGCCGATCTTGGTGCTGCGCGAATCGGGCCGGGTCGCCAGCGTCTTGCCGCCGCCGACGGCCGCCTTGACGGAGCCGCGTTTGACGATGCGGCCCAGGAACTGCACCAGCGGCATGTCCGCCGCGCGCGTCTCGGCGGTCAGCATGTTGGGCATCAGCAGCGGCACCATGGCGGCGGTCCCCTTCTGCTCGGCCAACTTGCCGAAGCCGGGCCACTCGCCCTGCTCCACGGGCGACGCGGGCGACGTGGTCGAGTCGATCAGGATCAGGCCCCGGAAACGGCCGGGCGCTTCGCGGTACATCTCCAGGACGACCGGCCCGCCCATCGACATGCCGCCGATGATGGCCTTTTTGATCTTCAGATGGTCCATCACGCCGAGCATGTCTTTGGCGTAAATCTGCACGCTCCCGTCGGCGTCGGGGGTGGTGCTGCTGCCGAAGCCGCGCAGATCGGGCGTGACGACGGTGTAGCGGCGGGAGAGCGCCGCGCGGTTCTTGGCGAACAGCTCGCCCGAGAGCGGGTAGCCGTGGACGAGCATCATGGCCGGGCCGTGGCCCTCGACGCGGTAGGCGATGGTCGCGCCGTTGACGCGGACGCTGCCGGGCGTCGCCTGCGCATGGGCGATGGGTGACGCCGGCAGGACGGCGCAGGCGGCCAGCATCGCCCGTGCGAACAAGTGAAGTCTTCTGTTCAACGTGATCTCCTTGATTCGGTCGCGGGAAAATCCCCTGCCGAGATTTACCCATGCGGAGGACAGTTTCTCACGCAAACGGCGCGTCGGCATGAATGGGCATGGGAAAAAGACGGCTCCCGGCGCGAAGAATTCGGCGGAAATGCCGCTATAATAACGAAGACGACCGTGCCGCTCGCTTCCGGGCGGCGCTGGACATCGACGGCATCATCGGGGACTCATGGCAAGCAACATCGCGACGGGGCGACAGGCGCAGGGCGAACGCATGGGCGCGGCCCGCCTGTCACTCATCTCCAACCTCCTGCTGACCGCGATGAAGATCGCCGTGGGGGTGGTCACCGGCTCGGTCAGCATTCTGGCCGAGGCCGCCCACTCGATGAGCGATCTGCTCGCGTCGGGGCTGACGATGGTTTCGGTCCGGGCCGCCGAACGCCCCCCGGACAGGAGCCACCCCTACGGCCACGGCAAGGCGGAAAGCCTGTCGGCCATGGCCGAGGCGCTGCTGCTGCTGCTCGCGGCCCTGGTCATCATCTACGAGGCCGTCCAGAAGCTCCACGCCCATGCGCGGCCCGAGCGGGTGGACTGGGGCATCGCGGTCATGGCCGCCGCCGCCCTGGTCAACGTGTTCGTGGTGCGCGCGATGCTGGTCGTCGCCCGCAAGACCGGCTCCCAGGCCCTGAGCGCCGATGCCGAGAACCACCGCGCCGACATCTATGCGGCGGCGGGCGTGCTGCTCGGCCTGGTCCTGGTCCGCGTCACCGGCCTGGGCTTCTTCGACCCCGTGCTCGCCATCCTGGTGGCGCTGCTGATCGTCCGCACGGCCTGGCATCTAGCCGACGGCGCGCTCGCGCCGCTGATGGACAGCCAGCTCCCCTCCCGCGACACGGACGCCGTGCGCCGGGTGCTCGAAGCGGACGCCCACGTCCTCGCCTACCACAAGCTGCGGAGCCGCCAGTCCGGCGCGGAGCGGTTCGTGGACGCGCACATCCTGATGGACGACGACCTGACGCTGGCCGAGGCGCACCGGCTGACCGAGGACGTGGAGCAGAAGGTGCGCGAGGCGCTGCCGAACACCGAGGTCACGCTGCACACCGAGCCGTACCGCGCCGAGCGCCAGCACCAGCACGACCACCACGACGGCCCCTCCGTCGCCGCCGATCACCCCCGCGAGCTGGACAAAGAACGCTGACGCGCGGGCCGGGAACAACGCCGCCTGGGGCATCGTCCATCGGGATAGAAAGTCACATCCCACGGACGGAACCGCTCCCGGAACGGGGCGGCGCGCAGAAAGGCTGACGGCGATGACCACCACATCCAAATTGACCACGAGACTGACCACTCTGGGACTCCTGGCGACCCTGGCCGCCTCTTCCCTCACGCCCGCCCTGGCGGACGGCTACCGCAGCGATGGGCAGATCCAGGCCAGCAAGAACAACGCGCGCAACCTGGCCCTCGGCGCCGCCGGCGTCGCCGTCTTCGGCCTGCTCAGCCACAACAACGCCGCGACCCTGATCGGCGCGGCGGGCGCGGCCCTGGCCGGCAGCCAGTACGAGAAGGACCGCCGGGAGCAGTCCCAGGACAACGGCTACTACTACCGCGACGGGCGCGGCGGGGACTGGAACGGCGGCAATCACTACGGCAGCAACAATGGCCGAAACGGCAGCGATCAGTACGGCGGCAGCGGTCGTTGGGACGGCGGCAACGGCAGATCAAACTGGAACGGCGGCAACGGCAGATCAAACTGGAACGGCGGCAACGGACGCGCGGACGGCGACCGCTCCGGCAGTGACAACGGCGGCCGCTCCGGCTGGAACGGTGACAGCGACCGTGACAACACAGACCGGGACAGCGACAATCAGTACGGCGACAATGGGGGCGGCGACGGCGCCGCCTGGCATCACCGCAGCAACCAGCGTTAAGGACGACGTGAAACACCGGTGTCAGGGACGACACGAGGAAAAGGCCCGCTCTCAGGAGCGGGCCTTTTCTGCTGCGGACGGCGGCAGTGTGGCAGTCAGCCCCAGGACTGAAGTCCTGGGCTATGAAGTGCATCCCTGCCTGCCTTCGCGGGCGCAGAACAGGCCCAGCGCCAGCCTCTTGCGCCCGCGCAGGCGGGCAATCTGCTTTTTCTAGCCCAGGACTTCAGTCCTGGGGACTCCCTGGCGACTGCCGCACTCAATGCCCTGCGCCCGCGCCGGGGCCGCCGCCCTTTCTGACGCGCAGCAGGAAAATGGCGGGCGAGGCGAAGACGAAAAACACGCCCAGCAGCAGAAAGGCATCGTTGAAGGCCATGACGGACGCCTGCGCCTGCACCGTGCCATTAAGGCTGCCCAGGGCCGCCGCCTGGGCGGACGCCGCGCTGTAGCTGTGCGAGAGCAGGTTCTGCGAGGTCGCCTGCAGCCGGTCCATGACTGCCGCATTGCCTGAATTCACATAAGACACCAGATCCGTGCGATGGTACTGAGTCTGGTTCGTGATGTACGTGCTCAGGGCGGCGATGCCGAACGAGCCGCCGAGCTGCCGGAACAGGTTGATGAAGGACGACCCCTGTGCGATCTCCGGGCCTTTCAGGGACGCGAAGATGACGTTGTTGATCGGCGTGAACAGGAAGCCCAGCCCGAAGCCGCGGATGATCAGGGCCAGGCGCGTGTCCGGCTCGCCGCTGGCGATGCTCATGTGACCCAGGTCCCACATGGACCAGGTGAACAGGCAGACCCCGACCACGATCAGGGCGCGCGGGTCGATGTTCATCTTCGGGTTGCTGAGCAGCCGTCCGCTGATCATGGCCGAGGCGGCAGTCGCGAGGCCGCCCGGCAACAGGACCAGCCCTGTGGCCGTGGGCGAGAAGCCGAGCACGTTCTGGGTGAACAGCGGGAAAATGAAGATGCCGCCGTACAGTCCGAAGCCCAGCGCCAGGAACAGCACCAGCCCGGCGGTGAAACTGCGGTTCTTGAGGACCCGGAAATCGACGATGGGGTGTTTGTTGCGCGGCGACAGCTCCCACAAGACCATGGCGACCAGCGACACGGCGGCCAGGATGGAGAGGCGCTGGATGCCTACGCTGTCGAACCAGTCGTCGCGTTCGCCTTCCTCCAGGACGTACTGCAGGGACCCCAGGCCGACCGTCAGCAGCACGATGCCCATGTAGTCGATGGCGCTGGCCCTGTTCTGCGCCTGCGTGTCGTGCAGGAAGGACCAGACCAGGGCGAGCGAGACCAGGCCGATGGGGATGTTGATGAAGAACACCCACGACCACTGGTAGTTGTCCGTGATGACCCCGCCCAGCGTCGGCCCGACCGTGGGCGCGACGACGATGCCCAGGATGAAGATGGTCTGCACCATCGCCTGCTCCTTGGGCGGGAAGACCTGCCGCAGCGTCGCCTGGGCCGTGGACAGCAGCGCCGCGCCGCCCGCCCCCTGCAGGATGCGCCAGAAGACCAGCTCGATCAGCGTCTTGGACGTGCCGCAGAAGAACGACGCGATGATGAACAGCAGGATCGAGAAGCACAGGTAGTTCTTGCGCCCGAACCGCTGCGACAGCCACGCCGTCATCGGCAGCACGACGACGTTGGACAAAATATAACCCGTCGAGACCCAGGCGATCTCGTCGGTCGTCGCGTTGAGGTTGCCGGCCATCTGCGGCAGGGCGACGTTGATGATGGTCGTGTCCAGCACCTCCATGATCGCCGCCGTGA
>CAXUCQ010000028.1:0-12852 GCA_964249295.1 uncultured Armatimonadales bacterium
GGCCAAGCGCGTCCCCGGCAACGCCTTCGTCCGAGTCCTGTGAACGACTCCCTCATGCATGGTAACGAAAACAACCGTTTCGGTGTTATAATGGCAGTACCGCAAGAGGACAGTTTGTTTTATGTCTAAGAAGTTGATCATCGTCGAGTCTCCCGCGAAGACCAAAACACTGAAAGGTTTTTTGGGCAGCGACTACCAGGTCGAAGCCAGCATGGGACACGTCCGCGACCTCCCCGAAAAGAAGCTCTCGATCGACATCGCCAACGACTTTGCGCCGACCTATCAGATCATCCCGGAGCGCAAAGATGTCGTCGCCAAACTGAGAACGGCGGCCAAGGGGGCGAGTGAGGTTTACCTCGCGTCCGACCCCGACCGCGAAGGCGAGGCGATCTCATGGCACTTGAAAGAAGCGCTGGGTCTCAAGAACCCGAAGCGGATTCAGTTCAACGAGATCACCAAATCGGCGGTCATCGCGGCGCTGCAGAACTCGCGCACCATTGACATGGACCGCGTCAACGCCCAGCAGGCGCGGCGCGAGTTGGACCGGATCGTCGGCTACAAGATCAGCCCGATTTTATCCAAAAAGGTCCAGCCGCGCTTGTCGGCGGGGCGGGTGCAGTCCGTCGCGGTCCGCCTGATCGTGGACCGGGAGCGCGAGATCGAGGCATTCAAGCCCGTTGAATACTGGTCCATCACGGCCAGCCTGACGCCGGACACGGCCAAGAACAAGTTCGACGCTTCGCTGATCGAGCGCGACGGCAAGAAACTGGAGATCCCCAACCAGGCGTCCGCGGACCAGGTCCTGAGAGACTTGAACGGCAGTCCCTATGCCGTCAAGTCGATCAAGCGCGGCGAGAAGAAGCGCCACCCGGCGCCGCCGTTCATCACCAGCACGCTGCAGCAGGAAGCATCGCGCAAACTCGGCTTCACCGCCAAGCGGACGATGATGGCGGCTCAGCAGTTGTACGAGGGCGTCGATGTCGCGGGCGAGGGCCACGTCGGCCTGATTACCTATATGCGGACCGACTCGACCCGCATCGCCGACGAGGCGCAGCAGGCGGCGCGGCGCTTGATCGTCTCGACCTACGGCGCGGCCTACGCGCCCGCCGCCGCCAAGCAGTACAAAAAAGGCGGGGCGGCCCAGGACGCGCACGAGGCGGTCCGACCGACCAGCGCGGACCGGCTGCCCGACCAGGTCGCCAAACTGCTGACGGCGGACCAGGCGAAGCTGTACAAACTCATCTGGCAGCGGTTCGTGGCGTCGCAGATGAGTCCCGCCGTGTTTGACGTTGTCACGGTCGACATCGCCGCCCGCAACTACACGTTCCGGGCGACCGGCTCGACCGTCAAGTTCGACGGCTTCCTGCGCGTCTACCGCGAGGGCAAAGACGACCCCAACCAGGTGGATGACGAGGACAAACAGCCTCTGCCGCCGCTGACCGAGGCGCAGATGCTGAAGCTGTTGGCGCTGACGCCGAAGCAGCACTTTACGGAGCCGCCGCCGCGATTCACCGAGGCGACACTGGTGAAGGCGCTGGAGGAAAAAGGCATCGGGCGTCCCAGCACGTATGCGTCGATCATCTCGACGATCCAGGACCGTCAGTATGTGGCATTGGCGGAGAAGAAGTTCAAGCCGACCGACTTGGGGGCGACGGTCAACGACCTGCTGGTCAAGCACTTCCCCAGCATCCTGGACGTGAAGTTCACGGCGGGCATGGAGACGCAGCTCGACGAGGTCGCCGACGGCAAAGTCGATTGGGTGGCGATGATGCGCCGCTGGTACGACCCCTTCGCCGAGAGCATCTCCAAGGCCGGGACGGAGATGGAGAGCCTGAAGACGCCGCCCCGCGAGGCCGGACAGGACTGTCCGGCCTGCGGCAAGCCGATGGTGATTCGGGCCAGCCGCTACGGCGAGTTCATTTCGTGCTCGGGCTACCCGGCGTGCAAGACCATCGTCCGGCCCGAGGCGGAGCAGACCGAGGGCGAGTGTCCCAACTGCGGCAAGCCGATGGTCCACCGCGCGGGCCGCTTCGGCAACTTCATCGCTTGCACGGACTACCCGACGTGCAAGACGACCAAGCAGCCGGCGGCGGCCAGGGTCGACGTCCCCTGCCCCAAGTGCGGCGGCGAGGTCGCCCAGAAGCGCAGCAAGAAGGGCGCGACGTTCTTTGGGTGCAACAACTATCCGAAGTGCGACTTCGTGTCCTGGGGCAAGCCCGTGGGCCGTCTCTGCCCGAAAGACGCCGGCCCGCTGGTCGAGAACACATTCCGGGGCGGGCGCGTGGCCGGCATCAAGTGCAACAACGCCGAGTGCGACTACAAAGAACCGCTCCCGCAGGGGGCGACGGCCGAGAAGAACGGGCGCAACGGCCACGGCGAGCGCGCGGGTGACGAAGCGCCGTCCGCGGAGCGCGAGTTGGCGGCGGCCTGATCAGGGAAGGACACAGAGTACCCTCCGATGTTCGCATTGAACTTTTACAACGACCTTTATGGCGACGCCCTCAAGCGCGGGCGCAAGTCGGCCACGATCCGATTGGGCGATAAGTCGGACAAGTACCAGACCGGGCAGGTCGTCTGGGTGACTCTGGGCCAGCGCTACGCCCGCCGCAAGAAACTGTTCTGCGCCATCATCGACAACGTCGAGGTCAAAACCTGTGACGAGCTGTCCCCGCGCGACATCCAGCGCGAAAACCCCGAGATGCGGACGAAGGAAGAGGTCATCGGCCTGATGTCCAAAATCTACGGTCGCGACGTGACCGGGGAAGATCTGGCGACCGTTATCTACTTCTCACCCATCGACGAGTACGACCTATGAGCCGGTGAGCGTATGCCGAAGCCACGGAAGCGAGCCGAGAACATCGAGCGCGGCAAGTTGCTTGTCGCCATTCTCAACAATCCGGCGGATTTCGACATCGTCCAAGAACAGGGCTGGTACCGCATACCGATAGCCAGCGCACCGAAACGCTGGCCGCCGCAGTGGCTGGCGTTCTATCAGACGAAGGTCTTTCGTGAGGACGCCTTCCGCGTCAACTGGTACGGCAAGGTCCGCGAGATCCGGCAGGCCAATCGGCATGAACTGTTCCCAGGCGAGTCTCAAAGCCCTAAATCTGATCGGCGCTACTACCAGGTCTTTTTAGAAAATCTGGAACGCCGTCAGCAGCCCATTCCGAGTCGCCGCTTACGCCGCATTGTGTTCATCCCGACGACCTATGCCAAGTTCCAAATGGCGGAAGAAGTCAACGACCTGTTCGACGACAGCCCGCTGGAAGATCATCTCTGGGCGGAGATGAAGAAGCTGAGCATTCCCGCCGAACGGCAGATGGACATAAAGGTCGGCAAAGACCGCTTCATGCTGGACTTCGCCGTTTATTGCGCCGATGGGAAGATCGACCTGGAAACCGACGGGGACGCCTGGCACGCCGACCGTGAGCGGATCCCACAGGACAACGCGCGCAACAACGCCCTGGAGTCGAACGGCTGGCACGTCCTTCGGTTCAACGGCAAGCAGATCCGCGAGGAGATGGCCGAGTACTGCGTCCCGCAGGTCGTCCAGATGGTGAAGCGGCTGGGCGGTCTGTCTGACGACGTTTCGGCGCCCCCGACGCTTTCCGTGACGCCGGACGGCATCGCGCAGCAGATGACGCTCTTTGAAGGCCGGGCGGCTTACTCCGTGGACGAGAAACAATGACAGACGAGATCACGATCATCGGCGGCGGGCTGGCGGGTAGTGAGGCGGCCTGGCAGGCGGCGAACGGCGGGGCGCGCGTACGGCTGTTCGAGATGCGGCCTGTCGTCAAGACGCCGGTGCATCAGACGGACCGCTTGGCGGAACTGGTCTGCTCCAACTCCCTCAAGTCCAACGCCCTGTCCAACGCGGCGGGGCTGCTGAAGGAAGAAATGCGGCGGCTGGACTCGCTGATCGTCGCCGCCGCCGATGCCGCGTGCGTCCCGGCGGGCGAGGCGCTGGCCGTGGACCGCGACCTGTTCGCGGGCTACATCACCAGCCGTTTGGAGAATCACCCGAACGTAGAGATCGTGCGCGAGGAGGTGCCGGGCATCGACGAGCGGCGGGTCCACATCGTCGCGACGGGGCCGCTCACATCGGACCGGCTCGCTGAAGACGTCCGGCGGCTGACGGGCCAGGCGCAGCTCTTTTTCTATGATGCCGTCGCGCCGACCATCGACGCCTCCACCATCGACATGGAAAAGGCGTTCGTCGCGTCTCGGTATGACAAGGGCGACGCCGCGTACATCAACTGCCCGTTCAGCCGGGACGAGTACGAGGCGTTCCATGAGGCTCTCGTTCACGCCGAACTTGCGCCGATTCACGAGCCGGACGCGAAGGTGCCGTATTTTGAAGGCTGTCTGCCCATCGAGGTGCTGGCGTCTCGCGGGCCGAAGACGCTGTCGTTCGGGCCGATGAAGCCGGTCGGGCTGGTCGATCCTCGGACGGGTCATCGGCCCTGGGCCGTGCTGCAGTTGCGGCAGGAGAACCGCGCGGCGACGCTTTACTCGATGGTGGGCTTCCAGACGCGCATGAAGTGGGGCGAGCAGAAGCGCGTCTTCCGCCTCATCCCCGGCCTGGAGAACGCGGACTTCGTGCGCTACGGCGTCATCCACCGGAACACCTACCTCC
The DNA here is from genome assembly GCA_964249295.1 of uncultured Armatimonadales bacterium. Lineage (GTDB taxonomy): Bacteria > Armatimonadota > Armatimonadia > Armatimonadales > Capsulimonadaceae > CAZZVX01. The sequence goes on from CAXUCQ010000028.1 coordinate 4,637, forward strand.
AATCGCCGCAACTGCTCACGAGCGCCCTGCAGATGCGGCAGTACCCCAACGTCTTCTTCGCCGGGCAGATCACCGGCGTCGAGGGGTATGTGGAGTCGGCGGCGTCGGGCATCCTGGCGGGGCGCAACGCCGCCCGTCATCTGCAAGATCAGCCGCTGATCACGCTGCCGTGCGCGAGGATGGTGGGGGCGTTGGCCGACTACGTCGCCCACTATGACGGCAAAGACTTCCAGCCGATGAACTCCAACTGGGGCATCGTACCGCCCCTGCCGGACCGCATCCGCGACAAGAAAGAGAAAGGCCTGTTGATGGCCGAGCGCGGGCTGGCGGCGCTGGCGACCGTGGCCGTCTGATGGAAGCGCAGTCAGACTCATTTCTGCATTTCCTGGCACACAACAAAGACGCTTCGGCGCACACCCTCAAGGCCTACGCCGAGGATCTGACGCAGTTCACATCTTGGATGGAGACGTCCCACCAGGTCGCCGACGCTTCACAAATCACCCCCAGCCTGCTGCGCGCCTACCTCCAGCATTTGCAGGAGATCGGCCTCGCCCGCGCCTCCCGCGCCCGCAAAACGGCGACTCTGCGCTCGTTTTTCGCGTTCCTTGTGCGACAGGCCCTTATCCCCATCTCCCCCGCCGTCGGCCTCCGCACCGTCAAGACGGGGCGGCGACTGCCGAAGTTTTTGCGAGACGATCAGATGACGATGCTGCTCGCGGCGCCGGACCCGGCTTCTCCACTCGGCCTGCGTGACCGCGCCCTGCTGGAAACGCTGTATGCGAGCGGGATGCGGGCGGGGGAACTCGTCGCGCTGAGTTTGGAGGATGTGGACTTCGACGAGGGCGTGATCCGCGTGATTGGCAAGGGGGACAAAGAGCGTGTCACCCTGATCGGGCGGGAAGCCGTTCAGGCGTTGAATCGCTACTTCCGCAAGGGACGTCCGCTGCTGATGACGGCCCAGACCGCCGACCACGGCGCCGTCTTCGTCAACCGCTACGGGGGACGCCTCTCAGATCGGGGGGTGCGGAAGATGTTCACCCGCTACTGCGAGGCGGCCTCGGCGGGGATGAAGATCACGCCGCACGTCCTGCGGCACACGTTCGCGACACACCTGCTGGCGAACGGCGCAGACCTGCGGCTCGTGCAGGAACTCCTCGGCCACAGCAGTCTGGCGACGACGCAGATGTACACCCACGTCACGACCGAGCGACTGCAGGAGGTCTACCGACAGGCCCACCCGCGCGCCGCACAGGCGGGCGAACACGACTGACCTTTAAAGCCTGCACATGGCCCCTAACCCATAGCCGTCTTCCTGCCGATACTCTGAACAGGCCGGGCCTTTCCCCCGACCCAGACTTCTCACTTGGAAACGGCTGCCCGCATGTCTCACCGTACCATCCGCGCGCAACGAAGTGTGGTCGGCGGCTGCTTCGCTTACGCACTCTTCTACCTTTTCCTCCTTGCGGCCCATCCGGGCGGCGCGCGGTTTTACCGCGCATTCCTCGATGGGTACGAACTTCTCCCAGAGGTGTTCGTGGCGGCGGCCAGCCTGCTCTGCGCCCGGCGGGCCGCGCCCGACGCCCCTCTGCGTCGGGCGGGCTGGCTGCTGGTCGGCGTCGCCGCCCTGTTCTGGATGGAGGGACAAGCGGGCTGGGTCTGGTACGAGGCCATCCGCGGCGTCCGCATCCCACAGTTGAGCTGGGCCGACATCGGCAACGCGAGCATCTCCCCGCTCATGCTGGCCGGTGTCGTGCTGCTGTTCGGCAGCATGCCCGTCGCCAGTCGCACCCGCCTCGTCCTCGACAGCGCCCTGGCCGCCAGCAGCCTGGGCATCCTCTCCTGGCACTACCTGGTGCAGCCTCTGTGGCACAAGTCGGGCGTCCCGCTCATCAGCAAATTCGTCAGCGTTTTCAGCGTCGGAGGCGACATCGCGTGCCTGTTCGGCGCACTGCTCCTGTTCAACAGCCTGTCACAGAACCGGGCGCTGCGCCGCTCCGTCCTGTTTCTGGCGGCGGGCATCGCCCTGTGGGTGTTCGCCGACGGGCTGAACGTCTACGACAACCTCGCCGACACCATGATCACGGGCGTCTGGTACGAGTGGGGCTGGTACTTCGCCGGCCTGCTGATCGGCTACAGCGCCCTGCTGCAGTTCTGGAACCGCGACCGGGAGCAGGCCGGCGACGGCGTGGGCGAGACGACCCAGCGGTTCGGCACGGGCGGTCTGCTGCGCGTGCTGGCTCCCTACGCCGCCGTCGCCGTGTCCCTGCTGCTGGTCGGCGCGGGCGACTACCACACGTCCCACACGATCAGCAAGGCCACGTACCTCAGTGGCCTGGGGCTGATCCTTCTCGTGATCATGCGCCAGGTCTTCACCCTGATGGAGAACCTGCACCTGACGCGCCAGTTGCGCTCGTTCAACGAAAACCTGGAAGAGACCGTGGCCCAGCGCACCCGTCAACTGGCCTCGCTGCACGGGCTGACCAAGGCCGTCAACACCACGCTGGACGCGGACCAGGTGACGCGGGCCGCGCTGGAACACGCCCCGCAGGCGATCTGCGCCCAGTCCGCGCTGCTCTGGCTCGATGCGGGCGACTCCACGCCCGTCCTGCTGGAACACGGCCTGGGCGGACGGCGCGAACTGCGGGACGCCCTGGCGTCGCGGCCCATCCTGGAAGCCGTGGACCTGATTCCGCTGGACGGCGGCGAGGGCGCCTGCCTGCGCGCCCCGCTGCGCTGGCAGGAGCGCGTGCTGGGCATGATCGGCGTGGTCCGCGAGCGCGGCGCCTTCGGGTCGCCCGAGGTGCAGATGCTCGAGAGCATCGGCCTGGAAGTCGGCACGGCTTTGGAGAACGCCCGCCGCTACCGGGCCGCCTTGGACGCCGCCGACCACGACCCCGTCACCGACCTGCTCAACCACCGCGCCATCCACCAGCGTCTGGACGCCGAGCTGGTCTCGGCTCGGTCCGAGGAGCGCCCGCTGTCCTTGGTCATGATGGACATGAACAACTTCAAGCTGTTCAACGACACCTACGGCCACCCCGTCGGCGACGAAGTCCTGCGCACGGTCGCCCGCGTCCTGCAGAGCGTCTGCGGCCCCGAGGCCGCTCTGGGCCGGTATGGCGGCGATGAGTTCCTGGTCCTGCTGCCTCAACACAACTGTGAGACGGCCACGGCGGTCTGTCGCCGTGTCCGGCAGCAACTGGCGAACCAAGGCTTTGTGCCGCCCGGCGAGACGCGCACGATCCCCATCGACCTGTCGTTCGGCATCGCTTCCTGCCCCGACGACGGCCACAACCGCCACGAACTCCTGACGCTGGCCGACGTGAACCTGTACACGGCCAAACGCTCCGAAGCAGGCATCGTCGGCACCACGGCCATGCAGCGGACACACCGACTGCTGGGTACCGAGGACTCGTTCAACGTCCTGGACACCCTGGTCACGTCCGTGGACAACAAAGACGCCTACACCCGCCGGCACTCCGAAGATGTGACCGAATACGGCCTGTGGATCGCCGAGGAACTGGGGCTGTCCGACGAGACCATGCGCGTGATCCGCATCGGCGGCCTGCTGCACGACATCGGCAAGATCGGCGTCCCGGACGAGATTCTGCGCAAGCCGGGCCGTTTGACGCCCGAGGAGTACGAGGTGCTGAAGCGCCACCCGCGCCTGGGCGCGCTGATCGTCGGGGCGATTCCGGGCATGGAGGAGATCGTGGATGCCGTGCGCAGCCACCACGAGCGCTGGGACGGGGGCGGCTACCCGGACGGCACGGAGGGCAAGGCCACGCCGATGATCGGCCGGCTGATGGCGGTCGCCGACGCTTTCTCGGCAATCACGACCGACCGCCCTTACCGGCGGGGCGCGGACTTCGGGACGGCCCTGGCCGAGATTCGGGCCAACATCGGCACGCAGTTCGACCCGGTCATGGCCCACGCCTTTCTGCGAGCGGCGGAGCGCCGCCGCCCCTCACAGGAGCAACTGGCGAAGGCCGCCTAGGACGTGAGCGATACGGCGAGGATATGCCGTGGGGGGCGAAAGGCTGACCGGTCCGAGAGAAGAGCGCCCCGCCGGGTCGCCCTCTCTTCCCATCAGCACATTCTTCGGCACGATCACCTTAACAATGGCAAGGCGGACGTGGCAAAGCCGAGCAAGAGCAGGGCCGTGTCGCGTCAGGTGCGGCGGTTGCTACGGCACTTGGTGCTGGAGGCTGAACTCGCCCGCCGGGATGGTGCGGTCGCTCTGGATCAGTCCGGGGGGGCGGTTCTCCCAGGTCGGGCCAAAAGGCATCGCCTTGTGCAGCTCGACCACCGCGCCGGGTGGCGGACACTGGGCCAAGTGTGTCCGGGGCAATGGCCTGCCGCCCGGCCCATCCAGCAGGCGCCAGGCGCCGCTCTGCTTGAAGGTCATGGATGGCGTCTTGAGCGGCAGCGATGATGTCGACTCCTGTGGTCCGAGCGCCGAGTCGCCGCCCCGTTGCGTCTCCGACTGCACATACTTGCCGTCGGGCCGCAGCGTGACCGTCTCCGAGTACGGTCCGGCGGAGTAGGAGTAGACCGCGACAGCGTTTTCGGTGTTCGTGTCCTGCTGTCGGCACCCGCCGGACAGGAACACACCGCCGACAGCGGCCAACAGACAAGACCTTCGGCCGGTCAGCATCGTTCTGCCTCCTCAGTCAACGCCACGGTCGAGCGCCATAACAGCACACTCACCCACACTGCTTGTGCCGGTCGCGCTCCATGACGCGGTCCCAGAAGCCGAGCGGGTTTTTGCACACGACGCAGCGCCCATCCCGACGCAGGCGTGACGTTTCCAGGCGCTGCTGTTCCGCTTCGCCCTGTTTGTACCATTCCGGGGTCCGCTGCAGGATGAGCTGCGCGACGGCCCCCGGCTTCTTCTCGCAGCAGGAGTGGTGGGCGTGGAAGGCGTAGCCTTTGGAGCGCTCGCGCGTCACCATGATCTGTTCGCCGGTCCGGCGGTCGAACTCCGGGGAGGGGTAGCCGTGCGTCCAGCGCCCGTGGAACCAGCGCAGGTTGCCGATCGCGAGTACGCCGTCGCAGAGGACGCAGCGCTCGCAGTCCGTGCAGCCGCCCGCGTTGAGGCTGACGGGCAGTTCGCGCGCGCTGGCGGCCCATTTGTCCGGCACGGTCTTTTTGCCGCACTTGGTGCAGACGCGGAAACTCGTGTCGTCGCCGCGCCCGCAGCGTCGGCACTGCCAGCGGACATCCTCGCCGCTGGGTATCTTCAGGTCCGGGACGCCCGGAGTCGGGGCCGGGTAGAGCGCATGCTTGACGATCTGCATCTCGCCGTCGCAGAGGTCGCAGAGGTACTGGCCCGTGTGGTTCATCTCGCCGCTGTTGTCGACGTGGCTGTAGGTGTGCCGGCTCTCGGCCTCCGACTCCACGATCCGGTCCTGTGTCGCTTCGCCGATGGGCTTGCGCCAGGAGTTGGTCAGGTTGCGCAGCGATTTCCCGACGTCAGCCCCGAGTCGCTTGCGTGTTTCTTGGGCGCGCGCTTCTTTCAACATAACTCCTATTGTATCCCAAATTCTCGGAATTCGGTGCGACGCGCAGGTTTCTTGTCGGCCTGACGTCGCGTTGACACTCCTGCGCGTTATGTGCTATGCTAAAGACTGTTTTGGTCGGTCCGCAGGAGTTTTTCCGCCGTGAGCGTCGTCCCGTCATCATCCTCGAACAAGCCCCTGGTCGCCATCGTGGGCAGGCCCAACGTGGGCAAGTCCACGCTCTTCAACCGTCTGGCCGGCAAGCGCATCGCCATCGTGGAGGACACGCCCGGCATCACCCGCGACCGCCTGTACGCCGACGGCGAGTGGAGCGGCCACGCCTACACCCTCGTGGACACCGGCGGCATCCAGATGTTCGAGACCGACCCGCTGAAGGCGCAGGTGCGCGCGCAGGCCGAGATCGCCATGGAAGAAGCCGACGTGGTCGTGTTCGTCGTGGACACGACGACGGGCCTGACCGCCGACGACTTCGAGCTGGCGAACGCCCTGCGCCGCTCGCCCAAGCCGCTGGTCGTGCTGGCGAACAAAGTGGACAACGGCGACCAGGAACACCGCAACGTGCCGGAAGTGTACGCGCTCGGCTTCCCCGAGGTTTATCCCGTTTCGGCGCTGTCCGGGCGGGGCGTCGCGGACGCGCTGGACGTGATCGTGGGCCGCTTCCCGCCCGTCGAACCCCTCGACCCTGATGAAGATGACGAGCGCATCAAGATCGCCATCATCGGGCGGCCCAACGTCGGCAAGTCGTCGCTCCTCAACGCCATCCTGGGCGAAGAACGCGCCATCGTTTCGCCCATCGCCGGCACGACGCGCGACGCCATCGACACGCCGTTCCTGTTCGAGCACGGCGGGCAGCAGCGCGAGATCGTGCTGATCGACACCGCAGGCATCAGACGGGCCGGCAAGATCCAGGGCAGCGTCGAATACTACATGGCCCTGCGGGCCGTGCGCGCCATCGAGCGCAGCGACGTGGTGATGCTGGTGATCGACTCGCACGACGGCCTGCTGGACGGCGACAAGCGCGTGGGCGGGTACGCCCACGAGGCGGGCCGCGCCTGCGTCCTCGTCGTCAACAAGTGGGACCTGGGGCGCAAAGACGTTCTGGAGGAAAAGCCCGGCGAGAACCCGATGCGCATCTTCGACCAGGAGATGCGGGACAACCTGCCGTTCCTGGCCTACGCGCCGGTCGCGTTCACGAGCGCGACGACGGGCAGGGGCGTGGCCGCCGCCGTCGATGCCGCGCTGGACGCCGCCGAGAACCACGCCCTGCGCATCCCGACGGGCGAACTGAACCGCATCGTGCGGGAGGCCGTCGAGAGCCACCCCTACAACGAGAAGGGCCGCTCGCTCAAGGTCAAGTACGTCACCATGCCCAGCGTCAAGCCGCCCACGATCGTGTTCTTCGTCAACGACCCCGAGCTGATGCACTTCTCCTACCTGCGCTATCTGGAGAACCGCATCCGCGAGTCGTATGCGTTCGAAGGCACCCCGCTGCGCTTGCAGATTCGCAAGGCCGCCGTTGACAAACGGGAGGACAAGTAGGGTTTGGCCGATGTCGCGCAGATGCGCTTCCGCAGCACGAGTGCGCCGGACCAGTACGGCATCCTGGCGCTCAGCGATGACGGGACGTTCCGCATCGTCCCCTCCGACGAGTTCCGGGACGAGATGGCGCGTTTGGAAGAGGTGGCGCTGCACCGCGCGCAGACGTTCGGCGTCCGTGCCGGCACCGCCCTGATCGCGCTGGGCCTGGCTGCCGTCGCCGTCGGCTGGCTGGCCGGGCGCGTGTTCGGGAAGCTCGGCGGCGCCTTGGGCCGCCCCCGCCCGGTCCAGGACGTCAACATCACCTGGGACGCCGGCGGTGCGGTCCGCGTGACCGTCCGTGGTCTGGAGGGCCGCCTGCAGGTGATTCAGATGGCCTGGAACCCCGACGAGTTCTTGCAATCTGAGGCCGAGGCGTTCGTCGCCAAATTCGACGAGATGACACAGGGCATCCGGGACATCGACGCACAGCCCGCCCCCTGACTGCCGAGAACCCGGTACTCTTCGGGGTACGGGGACGCCCTGGGGCAGGCAATAATAGAAGTACCTGACCCACCAATCGCTGCTCGACAAAGGCAAACCTCGGGAAACCGGGGGACGCAAAGCGATGGGCCTTCTCCCGTGAACCTAGGCGCGGGGATGGCTGCCACGCCACCGAAAGTGCGAGAGCGTCACATAAACACGCCGAGCGCCCGGCTTCTGAAAAGAGGCCGGGCGTTTTGCCGTGCCGGCGCGGAGCGGGTACAATCCGGCCATGATCGCCGCGTATGAAGATTTGACGCCGGAGGCGCTGGCACTGCTCGGCTTTGACAACCCCGCCCAGTCCTGCCGCCTGCTTCAAGAGCTGGCCGGCCACGACATCCCCGACGCCCTGTTCGACGCCGTTCTGCAGGGCCTCATCCCCGCGCTGGCGGACTGCGCGGACCCGGACCGGGCGGTCGCCAACATGGTTCGCTGGGGCGAAGCCGTCGGCAGCCGCCTCGCCGCGTACCAGTTCCTCGCCGCCTCGCCGCCGGCGGCGCGCATCCTGGTGACGGTCCTGGCGGCCTCCCAGTTCTTCGCCGAACTGCTGATCCGGGACCCGGAGTATCTGGAGGCGCTGACAAATCCCGCGCTGCGCGCCCGCCCCCGCGACGCCGACACGATTGCGTCCGATCT
>CAXUCQ010000028.1:12952-15508 GCA_964249295.1 uncultured Armatimonadales bacterium
CGGCGTGTGTCCGACTGGCGGAAGCGGTGCGGGACACGCTGGCGAAAGCAACGCCGTCTGGCTATCTGTTCCGGGTCGATCTGAGATTGCGGCCTGAAGGCCGGTTCGGGCCGGTCTCGCGCTCCCTGTCTTCCTGTCGCGCCTACTACGAGTCGTGGGCCGAGCCGTGGGAGCGTCAAGCCCTGATCAAAGCGCGCGCCATCGCCGGGGATGAGGGCCTCGGCGCGGCGTTTGTCCAAATGACCCAATCGTTCGTCTACCAGACGAGGCTGGAGGAGCCTTTCGTCGAAAGCATCCGACAGAACAAGCGCCGTCTGGAACAAAAAGTCGAGCGCGCGGGCGAGGCCGAGGTCAACGTCAAGGAAGGGCTGGGCGGCATCCGGGACATCGAGTTCACCGTTCAGTTGATGCTGCTGCTGGCGGGCGGCGCCCACCCCACCGTCCGTACCGGGAACACGCTTGCCGCGCTGGACCGACTCACCGAGATCGGAATGCTGTCCGTGGAAGAATGCGCGGCTTTTCGGGAAGCGTATGTGTTCCTGCGGACCGTCGAACACCGTCTGCAGCTGCTGGACGACCGGGCAATCCGCTGTCTCCCGCGCGGGCCGGGCGCGCTCCAGAAGTTTGGCCGGGTGCTCGGCTACCCCGACGGGCCGACGTTCTCCCGCGAATACCACCGGCAGACACAGCGCGTCCACCGCCTCTTTGAAGGCTTGTTTTACCGCGGGACCGTAGGGAAAGAACCGCAAACCGGCCTGTTCGCCCAGTGGATACTTGCCCTGGACGATGCCGGGTCACAGGAACGTGTCCGTGAGGCGTTGCGCGAGCGTGGTTTCGCCGATGCCGCCGCCGCCCAGTCGCTTCTGCGTCTGCCCGTCGCCGAATCGACCTATGGGGCGATTCCCCCGGAAGCGCGGGCGGGCTTTGCCGCCATCGCGGAGCCGCTGATAGACGCGGCGGCGCGGACAAGCCGCCCCGATGATGCCCTGCGCGGCCTCGTCTTTCTGGCGCAAGCCGTTCCCTCTGCGGCGGCGCTTTATCAGATGCTCGGCGAGAACCACGACCTGCTGCCGCGACTCTGCCGGCTGGCCGGCGACGCCGGGGCGATCTGGCAGCTTCTGCTCTCGCATCTTGAGTTTTTCGACCTGCTCGCCGACAGTGAAGCGATGGATCACCCGTTGACGCCGCCCACGGCAACGCTGACGCCGCCCACCCTGGCTCGATACGCCCTGCGGACACGCCTGCACGCCGGCGCGCGGGATGTCTGGGAACTGACCGATGTCGTGGGTACGGCTGCGGAGATCACCCATGCCGCAGAAACGATTCTCCAGCAAACCATTGCCATCGCCCGCGACCAATTGGGAGTAGACGCTCCCTTCGCCGTGATCGGCCTGGGGAAACTGGGCGGGGCCGAACTCGGCTACGGCTCCGACTGGGACGTTCTCTATGTGGGCGGGGAGGATCTGGCCGGCGCGACGCTCCTGGCGGAGCGCGTCCAGCGCCTTCTCCGGGAGGAACTGGCGCGGCAGGGCGTCCGCTTCGAGATCGACGCGCGCCTGCGGCCCGAGGGACAGAAAGGGGCGCTGGTCCTGGACCTCGCGTCCTACCAAGACTACTACGCGCATCGCGCGGCGACCTGGGAGCGGCAGGCCCTGACCAAGGCCCGCTGGGTGGCCGGAGACGCCTCTCTCGGGCGGCAGTTCATCGCAGACGCGCAGTCCTTCGTCTATGCCGGTCCCGCGTCCGCCGCCGAAGTCGACGAAATCCGCGCCATGAAGCGACGCCTGGAGGCCGAACGCTCGCAGGGGCCGCACGACATCAAGCTCGGCCCCGGCGGCCTGTCCGATGTGGAATGGACCGCGCAACTGCTGCAGCTGCAGCACGGGCATCGCCGTCGCCCGCTGCGCGTCCCCGGCACGCTGGCGGCGCTGAAAGCATTGCGTGACGACGCCTTCATCACCCAATCGGACTGGGAGGGTCTGGACCGCGCGTACCGTCTGCTCACGCGGCTCCGCAACCACCACTATCTGCGGACGGGCGTCGGCTCAGACATCGCCGCCGATCTCTCCGAAACCGTCCGGGCGGCGATGCGGGAAGCAAGGGCGATCTGCCGACGCCGCTTCTACGGGGAGAGCGATGACGCGGACGCAGCCGCAGGAATCTAACGTATGTTTGGGAACAAAGCGCTGTGTTTTCACGTCCTATCTATTGAGTTGCCGCCGTGTCCCCAGAGTCGTGGACACGCGGCGACCCAAAGTGGAGCAGACCGGCAAGTTCAGCGATGCCTGCCGTGTGTCATCCGCGTCCGTGAAGCGGGCGCAGATGTCCGTGGACCGCGGATGATCGAGACACTCCCGGAGGGCGCCGCCGACAGGCGGGGCCTCTCAAACCAAGACCTTCGCCGCCGCTCCCTCGGGGGCGGCCCGCGAGGGTCTTTCGTGAATTCCAGGCCGCCGAGTTGACAAAGGCGGGCGTGCGGGCTATAATAACCGGGCGTCGACAGGGTGCCGAAGTGGCGGAACGGTAGACGCGGAGGTCTCAAAAACCTTTGGGGGC
>CAXUCQ010000029.1:0-256 GCA_964249295.1 uncultured Armatimonadales bacterium
TGGTGAACGTGGGCCTGCCGAACTCGAACGCGGGCGTCTCCCACGCCACGCCGATCGGCGTGGCGCCCGCGTCGGCGGGCGAGAAGACGCTCATGACCCCGTTGTAGGCCGCGCCGCTCGGGTTGGTGTAGCCCGCCTTCGTGGCGAACAGCAGTTCGGAGTTCGTCTCCTGTCCCTTCGCGGCATACGTCGCCGTCGCCCCCAGGGTCGGGTCGGACAGGTCTGGCCGCAGGCTGGAAAGACGGATGATCGCCAC
>CAXUCQ010000029.1:333-1106 GCA_964249295.1 uncultured Armatimonadales bacterium
TTCCGCGCGCGTCAGGCCCGCCAGCGTGTTCTCGATCGGCAGCGCGATGGGCGCCGGCTCGTCGTCCGCCAGCGCGTACACCATGCCGTCCGGCCCCAGGAACAGCACCTGATTCTTGCAGCGCACCAGGGACCGCCGCGCGATGCAGCCGTAGCTCGCCACCTTCCGCACCACGAAGTCCTGGAAGCTGTCGCCGAGCAGCACGTGGATGCTGTTGGCTTTGGCGATGACGAGCAGCGACCCCGTGCCGCAGAACCCCACGATGGCGTCGCCGAACGTCGGGTCCACGTCGATGTAGCCCCCGTCGATGTCCAGGTTGTTCTCGATGGACGGCCAGTATTCCGGCAGGCCGTAGCTGCTCAGGTACAGGCGGTACGGGTTGCCCGCGTCGCCCGCGCCGACGATGCGGTTTTTGTGCAGCGCGAGGAACGTCATGGCCGTGGGGGGCGGGTCGTGCGTGAACGAGAGCGCCGTCAGGGACAGCGCCGCGTCCGCCGTGTTGTCCACATAGGTGGTCGTCGTGTCGTCGGGGATGGTGACGAGGTAGCGCGGGACGGTGACCGTGCCGCCCACGCGGTACAGGTTGCGCGCCGTCACCTGCGGGTCGGTCGAGACGGGGATGTTCGTGATCTGCGCGCTCGTCCCCGCCACGCTCAGGCCGGCGCTGACCGGCGACGGGTTGCTCTCCGTCCCCGCCGCGTTGACGAACGTGGCGTAATACTGGTACGGCAGTCCGCCCGAGAAGCTGTTGTTGAGGTTGCCGCCCGCCACCG
>CAXUCQ010000029.1:1116-12377 GCA_964249295.1 uncultured Armatimonadales bacterium
AGTTGTCCGTCAGCACGCCCGTCGCGTGGTTCCAGGAGTAGTACGGGTTGCGCGGGTCCGCGCCATACGCCACGTCACTGCCGACCGGGACGACGGCCACCAGGCGGGCGCGCGGGGGGTTGTCGTTGTAGACGCCGCCGTAGCGGTAGACCGCCCGGTGCGTCGCCGAAGCGTTGACCAGGGCCGTCCCCAGCGAGACGACCGCCTCCGCCTGACTCGTCGTCGGCGCGACGGTCGAAGACGCGGGGCCGGGGCCGGAGGTGATGGCGCCCGCGAAGGTCGTGGGGTTGGCGGCGGCGTTGACCTCCGCCGCCACATACGAGTACGGGTTGAAGCCGACGCCCAGCAGTCCGGCGCCCGTCAGCGGCCCGAACGCGAAGACCGTGCCGCCGTTGGTGGCCGGGACGGTGAAGTTCCCGCCCAGCACCAGTTCCACGTACCGGAACGCCTGCCGCACCGAGAGCGGGATCGTGGAGATGTTGCAGGTCGCCGTGGAGCCGTCCGCCGAAAAACTGAACGGGGCGGAATAATACCTGATGCTGCTGCCGTTCTGCCGCAACGCGATTCGAAGCGTCAGGCCGCTGATGCCGACCGCCTGGGACAACGCCAGCGACACGACGTTGCTCTGTGACCAGTTCTCCGGCGCCGCCGCGCCGTAGTCCATGCTCAGATGCACGTTCGCCGCGCCCCGGCCCAGCCCGACCGCGCCGGGCAGAGATGTGGACACGACGCCGCCCGTGTACGTCAGCACACTCGGCTGCTGGATGACGACCTGCCCGCCGCTCACCGTCGTCGTCAGCGCCGCCGAGATCGGGAAGCAGACCGGGCGGCTGACGTACAGGCTGTTGCCCGCCCCGCTCGGCGACACGTTGCCCGCGCCGTCCTGCAGCTGATAGCGGTAGGACAGCACGGTCTGGTTGTATGCGGCGAAACTCACCACGCCGTCATAGTAGACGGCATCGGAGTTGGCGGCATACGGCGTGCTAAACGTCAGCGTCTGCCGCCCGAGTTCCTGCGTGCCGGCGGTGTCGGCGTAGGCGATGACCGTGACCAGGATCGTCGATGCGCCGCTGGTGTCGCCCTGGAACAGCGACAGGCCGCAGTAGAACTCCGTCGCGTAGCGGCTCGCGTCCTGCGTGACGGTGTCGTTGGGCAGCGCCGCCGTCGTGTAGAGGCCGTCGTTCGGCGTGTCCGCCAGCAGCCACGCGCCGGTCTGGCCGTGCGCGGTCGGCCCCTGGTAGGTGCAGCCCTGCCCGTACAGGTCCGGCGACGAGCCGTAGCCCGTCCACCCGGTCGGCAGCTTGGGGCTGGCGCTTGGGTCAGTCGTGATCGGGCTGGCGTACTGGCCCCCCGTGTAGAAGTCGAAGTTGGGCAGGCGGTTAGCCTGCGCCCCCGAGAGCGTGTCCGCCGCCCACGCGCCGCCCGTCAGCGCGTCCAGCGTGATGTTCTGGAGGGTGACGGTGGGGGTTGTGGTCGGCGGCGCCAGTGTCGCAGCGGTCGGCGCGGCGCTGACCGACGTCGCGGGCGCGGCGATGCCCATGCGCTGACTGGCCCCCGTCACGCCGTTCCACTTCTGCGGCGGCTTCACGCCGTCGCACCAGAACGCCCGGTCGTAGAACTGCGCGAAGTCGATGGGCGCGGTCGTGCTCTGCCCCGTCGAGAGCGTCGCCGTCGCGCCGCCCGCCTCGTTGATCGCCAGGACGCTGCCGCTGACGGCGGCGAGGAGGCGCTGCGTCGTCGCGTTGGTGTAGCGGGTCAGCCCCTGCGGCGGGGAGCCGAGGTCCGCCGTGACGGCGTGCATGCCGCCGCGCAGCGCCAGGCGGCCCTGGTTCGTGACGAACAGGTTCCGCACCTGCGGGAACAGCGCGCCCTCGACGATGTACGGGCGCGAGTACGTCGGCATCTGCAACTGGAAGAACGAGTTGTCCGTGTCCTCGGCGGGCAGGTCGCTGGTGTCCCATCCCTTTGCGAAGTCCCGGATGATCGCGTGCGGGTAGGCCATTCAGGGGTGCAGCTCCTGCCCCGGCACGGTCCGGGTGAAGACGGCCGGCGTCGGACACTGCTGGGTGAACGGCGCGGGCGTCGGACACTTCTCGGCGTAGAAAGGCGGGGCCAGCACGGGGCAGCTCGTCGTGACCGCGATCACCGCCGAGGGCGGACCGGCTCCCGCCGCCGAGACCGCCTCCACCTCGTAGTAGAACGTCTCGCCGCTCAGCGCGGGCGTCATGGGGTCGCTGTAGGTCGTCGCCGTCAGCCCCGACGCCAGCACCGAGAACGGCCCGCTCGGGCTTGTGGCGCGCAGCAGCGTGTAGGAGAGCGCCTGTGGGACGGCGTTCCAGGTGATGACGTTGGCACAGGTCGGGTTGCCGGGGTAGCCGGGAGAGCCGGGGCTGGCCGGGCTTCCGGGGTTGGGCGTGCCGCCGCCGCCGCCCGGCGTGTAGAGACAGGAACTCGGCGTCGTGTCCTGTGTCGCCAGCGGGTTGTAGTTGCTGGCGGTCGGGTCCATGCAGCCGGCGACGCCCACAGGCGCGTTCTTGTAGAACCGCAGGTCAGTCAGGTAATAATCGATCTGATAGTAGTTAGGGGTGCCAGGGCCTCCTTCGGCGACAGCAATCCCGACGTGCTGATAGTAACGATAGGTGCCGCTGAAAGCCACAAGATTATGGGAGACATAACCGAGTTGTGTCCAGTTGCTGCCGTCGTTCGAGCCAAAAACCTTGCCGTCATATCCCTCCTCCCCCGAAAGGATGCCCGCTGGGTAGTGGGTGTCCGCCCGATAACTCATGGTCAGTTCAACCACGGCTGTCCCTGACGCCCCGATGTCGAACAGCGTATAGAAATGGATGAACTGGTTGTTGGGCGGCCCGCTCGCGCTGCCACCCAGCACCCCCGTCAGCGTGTCGCCGGCGGCGCCGTCATTGAGCGTTGTAACGGCGCCACCCGTGAACGACGAGAGCTGTAGCGGCGTCGAGGCGTTGCTACCGTTGACAGCGGACTGGAAGAAATACGTCCCCGCGATGAGTTGCAGCGGCACCTAGTACCCCCCGCGCCGGAAGAAGCGGCGGTAGTCGCCGGCATCTACCTGGTTGTCGCTGTCAAGCTCCCGCTCCTCGGCGATCTTCTGGACGCCCAAGTAGCCCTGCTTCCAGTGGGCGTCCAGGCCGGGCATCCGCTGCGCCGCCGCCGGGTTCTCCACGTCCATGTTGCTGATCCACCAGGCCGCGCGTGAGGCCACGTTGTCATGGTAGCGCGCCGGGATGCGCTGCAGCGTGTCGTTGGGATTGGCGAGGTCATACGGCACGTCGTCGGCCAGGATCAGCACCGTGTACGGCTGGTCCGGCGGCGGGTCGAAGCCGATCACGTCGCTGTACGTGTACACGCTGGTCGGCAGGCCGCGCCGCACGGGCGCGGGCGCGGCCCCCACCGTCGTCAGCGTGTCGTAGTTCTGCCAGCCGGGGTTCTCGTTGTCCTTCCTGAGCAGCGTCGTCTGGTTCAGGCTGGTGCCGTTGAGCGTGGCGTGGGTGATCTCGTGGATCGTTTGCGCCAGGCCGTACTCCGCCTGCCCCGGCACCAGCGTCAGCGTGAAGACGCACTTGGCGATGCCCGTCTCCAGCAGCTCGCCGTAGGCGACGTTGATCCACTTCAGGATGGGCGTGGACGTGGGGTTGGCGGCGATGTCCGTGGCAAAGCCGTCGCAGAACGGCGTCTGCGCCGTCGCGGGCTGCTGGATGTGGTCGCGCACCTGGGAGACCAGTTGCGCCGCCGTGCGGACGCCGGGCATAACTCACCTTCTCGCGTGTTCGCCTACTGGTCGAAGTCGATCACGGCCACGCCGACCGTGCCGGTGTTGGCGTAGTTGCTCCCCCGGCTGAGCTGGCCGGTGAAGACGTTGGGGTTGTCCAGACAGCCATGGTGCCAGCGCGAGACGAAGGTGTTGCGCTGCGGGATCAGGTCGTCCTTGCGGACGCTCTCGCCGCAGACGCCGCACTCGGCGACGCGCTTGCGGGGCGGGATGCGGTTGTGGCCCTCTCGGGTGCGGCGCGCGGCGGGCATGACGGCTCCTCGGGCGTCTTACTTCAGGCCGGTCCTGGGGCGGCGGCTGCGCGGGTCGCGCGGCATGGCCCCGGCGGGCTTGGGGTTGAGCGACGGCAGTTTGGGGAGCGGCGGCAGGGGCGCGGTCGGCCGGTTCAGGCCCATCGACGCCTGCCCCATCGGCGTGTCGCTCGGCTTCGTAGAAACCTTCGGCGCCAGCGGCTTGGCGGGCGCCAGCGGGGGCGGCAGATTCATCTTCGTCTGCACCGTATTCGCCTTACGGGCAGTTTTATTCATCCCCGCGTTCGGTTTATTCATCCCGGCGTTTGGTTTATTCATGCCCGCATTCGGGCCGAAGATCGCGGGCAGGTCGCCTCTCATCGCCATTGTGGCCTCCACGGTGTACCGTCAACAGTAAAAGGAAAAACGGGGGAGACTTTCGCCTCCCCCAGTTCCCGGCGCCCATGAACAAAACGCCGGGAGGGAGAACAGGCTGGATGGCCTGTAGCGTGACGGCTACGGCGACTGGCGCACTCTAGCTCCCAGGTGAGAACCAGAGGCCCCTCCAGTCATCGTAGCCGGTGGACGAACGGTAGTCCGCCTTGTACTTGATGTCGTCAGTGTCGAAGTCGTCGGAGTTCTTGAAGCGCACGTTGCGGCGGTTATACCACTGCAGAGAGTGCTCGTCCTTGTCCGCCGCCAGCCCCCACATCGTCGGGTTGGTGAAGTAGTCCACCACCACGATGTCCAGGGAGTTCTGGATCGAGTTGACGTTGTTGTTCACGCTGTCGGGCTTGAGCGCCGAGTTGATCAGCTCCCGCGCGTAGAACTCCAGTTCGGGCGGCACCAGCAGGAAGCGCGGGCGCAACTGGATGTAGTTGCCGCTGCCGTCCACCGTCCGGCGCATGACCGTCAGCGCCGTCTGGAGGCCGGTCTGTGAGAGCGCCACCGGCGTGGTCGGGCGGTTGCCGTAGGAGCCGCCGCGCTCCAGCGGGTGCGCCGCGTTGAACAGCGACACGCCGTCCGGCCCCACGTCGCCGAAGCCGTTGTTGATGATGCTCCACGCCTGGATCTCGCGCGTGACGGCGCAGGACTTGCCGAGCATGTTGCTCATCTTCGGGCCGACGATCTTGTAGCGGTCGTCCTCCATCATCTCCAGCGTGACGCGGTAGCCCAGCCCGAACGTCTTGTGGACGTAGGTGGTGTTGAAGCCCTGCACCGGGTCGTCGTACTGGATGCCGACGCCCTCGCGCTTCTCGGGGACCAGGCCGAAGCCGGCGATGCCCTGCGTCACCTCGAACGCCTTGTCGCTGGTGTTGACGTTGAACACCATCTCGAACTGTTTGGGGTACTTGTCGTACCGGTTGAAGAAGACCGTCCGGAGTCCTGAACTCAGGAGCGCCGGAAAGTTTGAACGCATCGTGGTCATTGGTCAATCCTTTCCGGCGGCTACGAGCCGGACTGCGTGCCGCTGCTCATCGCCGAGGCCACCCTGCCCAGGGCGCAGGACGTTGAAGTTTGTCCCCGCCCCCGCCCCCGCCGGCTGCGGCGGCGTGGTGTCCAGGCTCTGAATCTGCACGACGTTGGTGCTCTGCGCGGTCAGGTTGATCGCCCAGCCCGTCGTGTTCAGCGCGTTCGCCGCCGTCGAGATGACGGCCTGCCCCGTGTCTTTCAGGACGGTCGCCGCCGTGCCGTTAACGGGCACGATGGCGATGAGCTGCCCGCCCCGGTAGACCCCGAACGAGACGATGCCCGCGCCTGCGGCCTGCGCCGGGATCGTGACGACGTTGTAGTTCGCCGCCGACAGCGTGGCGTTGCCGGTCGCCGTCGTCCCCGCCGTCCCCGGCAGCGTCTCGCCGTTGCCGTTCATGGCCGTGATCGTGTAGCTGTACGCGGTGCTGCCCGCCGTGCCGGCGTTGGTGATCGTCGGCGTCGGCGCCATCGCGTCGGGGATGGCGTACTGGAGGTCGTGCGTCTGGAACTCGTTGGCCTGCGCGGGCGCCGTGCCGCAGACGCCCCGGAAGATCGTCAGCGTGTCGGCGAGGTAGACCGGCACCTGCGACCGCCCCGCCGAGTCGGTCGGCAGCGGCATGGTCGCAATGGACACGGGCAGGTTGGTGTTGGTGCCGGCGGCGGCGATGCCCAGCAGGGCCGTGTCGGTCGGCGTGGCGCGGCGGATCGTGCCGCCCGCGATCTGGAGGACCGGGTCGCCCCAGCGCACGGGCGCGGAGGACGTGTCAACCGCCATCCATTTGAGGCGCGGCTCGACGACGCTCCTGGTCGTCACCTGCAAGCCGGAAAAGACCGGGTGCAGGACTTTCGGCAGTGGTGCGGGCATGTGTCTGCTCCTTTAAGCGGCCCAAAAGTGAACACGAAAAATCGACGGCGTTGGCCCCTAGCCGCCCACGGCCTTGTGGCGCTCGGCCACCAGGTCACGCCCGAGCGGGTTGTTGGGGAAGGCGAAACTCATCCGTCCGGCAGGGCGGGCCGGTTCCGGCGCCCTGCGCGCCGCCAGCCGCCGTTCGGTCTCGGGGTCGTTCTCGGAGGTGAAGTCGCCGCGCGACTCGGATACGCCGCCGAACGCGGGCAGTCCGTTGCGGCTGGCCTCCTCCTCGAACTCCGCGAACTCCTGCTGCTCCCGGTCCGAGGACCGGAGCGCCAGGTCGCGGGCGCGCTTCTCTGTCAGTTCTTTGGGCCGTTTCATCAGGATTAGGTCGCCGAACGAAACGGCGCCGTCCTTGACCGTGAAGCGGTTGTCCAGGGCGACAGTCTGCGGGATGTAGCCGTGCTCGGCGTCCAGTTCGTTGATCTGCTCCTTGCGGTTGGACCAGCGGAAATCGAAGCGCGCCGCCTGTCCCTCGCGGTAGGCGTCGCCCAGCGCGAAGGCGTCGGTGAAGGCGCGCGGGTCTTTGACCGACACGCGCGGCTCGTCGGCGATGGGGAACAGCTTCTCGACGTACTCGCCGCCGTCGATCACCCAGCGCTTGACGTAGCCCTCGGGCGCGTCGCCGTCCGGCGCCGGGCCGTCCAGCCGCGCGGCGTGGAGGGACGCCTCGGGCGCGGGCGGCGTCGGTTCGCCGGGCAGCTCGTCGGTCTCGGCGGGGTCGTAGACCGGGCCGGCATCGGCAGTCGCCATCCTGGCGGCGATGCGCTGCGCCACGTCCGGCAGGGTCGTCTCGCCCGCCGCCTGTGCCTTCTCCACGTCCTGCTTGCTGTTGCGGTGGAACATGCAGCGGTCGCTGCCCTCGAACGGCAGCTTCTTGCAGATGATGCCGTCTCTGCGCAGGAACCCGCAGATCGGCGCGGCGCTCTCCGTGTTTTCAGCTGCGGTCTCGGTTTTTGAGGAAGTCATTTTCGCTGATCCCTAAGTCCTTGCACATGCGCCGCTCGTCCGGCGAGAGCGCCCCGTCGTTCGTCTCGGTCTTGGCCGGCGTCGTGACCGCGCCGCGTTCCGTCCTGATCGTGCGCTGCGCCTTCGCGGCCACTTCCTTGTTCTCCGACAGGGCCTGTTCCATCAGCCCGCGATAATAAGCGGGCATCATCTCCGCCGCCTGGAGCTGCATGGCGAACTTGTACGCCTGCGGGTCGCCGCGCAATTCGGGCGCCAGGGTCGGGAGGACCTCGGCCTGCACCTTCTTCTCCACGGCGTCCATGAACTCGGGCGGCAGCTGGTGCTTCTCCAGCGCGACGCGCCGCACTTCCTGTCGCGTCTGTTCCAGATGGCTCTGCCGCTCCGCGCGGCGCTGCTCCCGGAACTGCGTCAGGCGCTGCGCCTGCTGCTGCTCGTACTGCGCGACGGTGCGGAAGTAGGCGCGCTCGTCGCTCTGCCGCAACTCCTCCCACTCGTCGTCGCTCAGGATAGGCATGCCCAGGAAGTTGTAGGCAACGCCGTCTTTCTCCGTCACGGCTTGGTCGAACGGCAGCTCCTGCGTCGGCGCGGGCGGCGTTTCCTCTTGCTGCTGTGCTTGCGCCGCCGCTTCCGGGGACTCGGGCTTGGTGGGCGGGACCGGCTTGCCCGCCGCGTCGAACGTGTAGCCCGCCGCTTCCAGCGTCTTGCGAAGCTCCGCCGCCTCCTGGGACTTGCGCCCCATCTGCTTCTCGGCCTCTTTGTAGGCGCGCGCCGCCTGGATCGGGTCGTCGAACTTGCCGTAGATCTTGCCGTTCGCCGGGTCGATCAGGTCGTCGAAATCCAGCGGGCCGCGCGGCGCGGGCGCGTCCGTCTCGGCGCCCTCCTCGGCGCGGCTGGTGTCCGGCATAGCGGCGGGCGCGGTGTCGCCGTCGCCGGCAACGGGTTCGTCGCGCTCGGCCTCGGTCGTGTC
This sequence comes from uncultured Armatimonadales bacterium, assembly GCA_964249295.1. Lineage (GTDB taxonomy): Bacteria > Armatimonadota > Armatimonadia > Armatimonadales > Capsulimonadaceae > CAZZVX01. The sequence goes on from CAXUCQ010000029.1 coordinate 9,468, forward strand.
TTCGTCGGTGCGTTCGAGCAGGTCGGGCATTGGAGTGTCCTGGTGGGTCCAAAACGCAAAACGCCCACCGCGCCTCGCTGCCGGTGGGCGGAGAGGTCGGTGGGCGGGATCGCGGTGATACTGCCGTACTAAGTTTAAGCGGCCTGAGTGCCTGCCTTATTCGGATATTCGGCAGACGCCATGCCGGAGCATGGACGCCCTTGAAACCCAGGCCACATTCACTGTCGTCTCGGCTTCATGCCGAGGAAAGTCTCGATGCCCGACACGATCATCAGCAGGGCTTGACGGACACACATGAGGAGGACACGCTGCCGATCAGCGGACGGTGTGCCGGGCGTCTTGTTCTCGATTATATCACACATGATCCGAAAAAGACAAGGGGCTGCTAAATATCGCTTTTGCGCTTCTTCGCTTCCTCGCGGATGCGGCGCTCCTCGGCGCGCTCGGTGACGATCTCCGTGAAGGCGTCGATGAGCTGTTGGCGTTTGCTCGGCTTGGTCGGGTCGTCGCCTTCCAGGATGTCGCGCAATTGACGCAGGCCGCCTTGCGCGATGCGCACGTTGCCCTCGTCGGCGTCGATCAGCAGGCCGACCAGGGTGCGCTGCTGCGCCGCCAGTTCCGTCTGCAGCAGCACGTAGCCGGGGTGGCGCTTCAGGTCGTGCAGGTGGCTGATCGCGGCTTCCAGTTCCTCGGTCGGGATGCGGTCGTAGGCGTCTTCGCTCATGTCAGCAGCACCCACAGCGCCCAGCAAATAGCCAGCGCGACGATGATGAGCGCGGCGGGATAGATGTAATGATACCAAGGGAGTTTCACTGAGACCCTCCTGGCGCGGCTGGCGGCATCGGCGAGGCGCTGGCCCCGCCCGTGGGCAGCGGCGCACTCGTCGGCTGCTGCGGCGCAAGCGCGCTGGCCGCCATCGTGCGGACGACGTGGTGCGCCGTGTCCACGTTCGCCTGATGCTGCGCGTCGGCGGCGTTGCCCAAGACCTCGACGGCCTTGCTGCCGAGTTGGTACTGGTGCGCCAAGTCCGCCGCCGTGTTGAGCGCCTGCGGGTTGATCTCGTTGTTCTGCAAGAGCCACGCCAGCACAAGCGTGTCGTCCATCTTGCCGCTGATGGCGGGCGGCGGCGGCGGCGGAGGCCCCGCGCTCTCGGCCTTCTGCTCCGCCTGCTGCGCCTCGTCCTCGGTGCCGATGTAGGGGACCACGTTCGTCTTGCCCATCGCCTGCAGGTAGTCCGACAAGATGGCGTACAGGTGCGTCGGCTTCTGCATGATCGGCGTGTTCTGCGCCATCTGATACAGCGTCTCCGCCGATTGCAGCGTCATCTCCTTGTTGGAGTTGACCGTGTTGCCCTGCGCCTGGATGCGCACGCGCGTCGCCAGCGCCGTCCTGTCGAAGACCTGGAAGACGCGCGCGCCGCTCTGCGTCAGGCTGTACTCGGTCTCGGCGTCCAGGAACTGCGCGTCCAAGCCGATGATCTGGTCGGCGACCTCGTTGTTCGACAGGTGCAGCCGCAGGATCATCGTGTCGATGCGCTTGTTGCCCGACGACGTTACTTGGCTGATCTCGCCGACCGTCCGGCTGCGGGAGGGTGATGTACCCATCGAGTAGTCCGAGATGCCGAGGAGACTCTCCACATTCTCTTGTACCTTCTGTTCCTCCGCGAAGGCGGTCTGCGATACGTTCTGGAAAGAGACCGGTCGCAGGTCATTAACAGGGTCATCCATGAACAGGACGGCCCCAGGACGCCAGCGCTGCTTGTTCGTGTCAAACTTGATGCCGCGTTTCGCGGCGAGGACCGGCGACAGGTATAGCGTTCCCGCATCAACTCTCTGGTTGCGTATCGCGTTGCGTTCTTCATGCAGGCTCTCGATCATCTCGGGGACGCTGTACCCGTAGAAATGGCCCTCGCGCGGCACGGGCGTGTAATCGACGAAGCAGCGCCGGTTGTGCCAGAAGGGGTAGATTTCGGCGCGCACCATGATGCCGGTGCTCATCTCCACCAGGAAGTAGCAGTCTTCTTTGATGCCGTCGCCGTCCTCGTCGTACAGCCACACGCACCGGAAGAACTCCATCGGGCGGTCCTCGGTCTCGGTGGGTTCGCCGTACTCGATGCCCGCCGCCGCGTCCCGCATCTCGTCGCCGCCGTTGTGCTCGGCCACCACCTGCGGGCGCTCCGGCCCCGCCGCCAGCAGCGCCTCCACCTGGTCGCTGTCGTACACCCCGTCGCGCGCGCCGCGCCGCAGGTCGTTGTCCGTCAGCCACACGCGCACGCCGACGCCGATGGCGTCGTCGATGCTTTTGGCACGCGCCGGGTACAGCACGAAGTCCAGGATGTCGTGCTGGATCACGTCGGGCTGGTTGACGACGAAGCTCGTCTCCTCGACCAGCGCGCGCACGGGCTGCTGCGTGTCGGGGTGGAGCATCAGCGTGCCGTCGTCGTTGCGGGCGTAGCCGGGCTTGCGGACGCGCCGCGCCTCCTTGCGCCAGCAGACCTCGGCGATGGCCGTGCCGTCCACCAGCGCCGCCTTCACGCACCGGTCCCAGAACGCCGGCAGGTTGATCTGGTCCCGCACCTGCCATTCCAAGACCTGCTCGATCTGCTGCGCGTCCTCCTGGTCGGCGGCGGCGAACGCCTCCGTGCGGAACAGCGGCGTCGTGCCGGTCATCGCGCCCACGATGTCGCTGTGGACGGTGTCCACGGCGGCGCGCGTGGTCGGGATGTTGAGGCTGGCCGCGTTGGGCCACGGCGTCATCTTGGGGTAAGAGGTCGCCTCGTACTGGTCGCGGAACTGGCGGATGCGGTCGTGCCGGTCCGCCAGTTGCGTCAGTGACAGGCGAATCTTGTCGATCAGCCTCCGCCCGCAGGCGGCGCGGTCCTCGTCGCCGGGGCAGCGGAGTGCGGGGTCC
>CAXUCQ010000029.1:12387-15155 GCA_964249295.1 uncultured Armatimonadales bacterium
GCGCGGGCAGCGCGCCGGGGGGTGTCAGCCCCGGCGCGCCCCCCAGGCCGATCGTGGGCGTCAGAGCGGCTTGCAGTGCCATGCGTCACCTCAGACCGTGCGGAACTGGCCCGGCTCGTCGCCCTCTTTCACGTCGTGGGCCGTGTCGGTGTGGTTGCGGTAGAACACGGTCAGGGACACCGTGCCGTCCTTGTTGACGCGCGTGACGATGGCGGCGCGCAGCATTTCTTCCTCGGGGAAGTTCGGGTCGCGGTAATGCACGGCTTCCGCCAGTTCCACGGACGCTTCGGCCTCCGGTTCCTCGGCCTGTGGCTTCTCATCGTCGGGCGCCTTCGGGGCCGGCGCCTGCTCCGCCGGCGGCTGTGTCTGCGGTTCCTCGTGCTTGACGGTCGGGATCTGTTCGTCTGCCATTATTTCTTCTTCCCCGCGCCCTTTCCCGTCGTGGCCTCGATCACCTTGCCGGTGCCGGTGCCGAGGCTGGTGTTGCTGACCTTGCCGCTCCCCTTGAACATGTCGGGCGACTTGCTGACCGTCTCCTGCTTGGGCGCCTGCGGGTTACGCAGCGTTTGTGATGCCATTGACCTTCTCCTGTACCGCGTCGAGAACCTGCCCCTCGGCTTTGGCAAGTTCGGCCTGGATGATGGGCGTTACGATTGGCTTCACGAGGTCGAGGATCGGCCCGCCCCCCGCCTTGACTTCTGCCTGCAACTGCTGCTCCAGGCTTTTCAGCCCGAGTTCACGCAACAGATCGAATGACATACTATCCGCCCCCTTCCTGCTGCTGCGCCTTCTCGTCAGCGTACTCAATCGCGGCATTGGCCTCCGCGATGATCGCGCGCATGGCGTCCTTGAACGCCTGCGCCTGCTCTCTGGTCGCCAGGCCGCAGACGCGCTGCGGCGCGACCAGTGCCTCGATGCGGTCCAAAAACTCGTACTTGCTCTGCGCCATATACGCCCCCTTCTTCCCGTAGCAGCGGCTGCTCATCAGTACCCCGCGATCCCCCGAGGCGCGAACATCGGGTCGTCGTCCTCGTCGTCGTCGTGCTCGGCCATCCGCAGCCGCCGTTCCTCCGTGATGTCGTCGTCGTCCACCACGCGGTCGTACAGGTGCGGCTCCGCGACGGCCATCCACTCGAACATCGTCGCGCCGTGCGAGTGCTCGTTGTGGACCGGCTCCTCGTTCAGCCCCGTGCTCTGACTGCCCTCGGGCCGCTTCGGGAACGCATAGTTGCGCATCGCCGTCAGCCACCGGTCGCACCGCTCCGCGTCCACGTCCAGCTTCAGCAGCAGCTTGCGCGCCGCGTGGTGGCGCGTTCGGAACAGCCGCGCGCCCTTGTTGGTGTGCACGTGGATGCCGTGCCTCGCCAATATCCCGTAGGGCGTGGTCTCGGTCGCCATGCCCCGGTAGTCGCCGCTGGGGTCGCCGTACACCGCTTCGAGCAGCCAGCCCTTGTGCCGCTCGATGACCTTGAGCTCCCACGCCTGGTACGTCCACGGGTGTCCCACCGGGATGTCGCCGGTCAGGAAGGGTACGTAGAAGTCCATCACGTGACCCTTGTTCTCGTAGTAGTCCAGCATCTCGTAGCGACCGCGCTTGGCGTTCCACTGGAACCAGCCCAGCGCCGTCGTGTCGCGCCCCACGTCGATGGCCCCATAGGTCTTCAGCAGCGGCGCGTACCGGTACGTCCCCAGCCCCGCGTAGTCGCTCTGCGGGTACACCCGCCCCGACACCGACCGGTTGTAGTCGATCTCCAGCTCCTGCGCCATCATGCTGATGTCGTAGTCGTACCGCCTGCGCGCCTTAACCTCATACGGGTAGAACTCCCTGCCGTCCGGGCCGACCTCCGTGCGCGCATGACGCGGGTCGTCCTTCCAGTGGATGCGGAACTTGTCGATGCCCTCCGACGCCGAGCGCGGGTTCGCCAGGTGTCCGAAGAAGTTCATGCCGCGCGGCGTCGAGACCGGCAGCCGGCACTGCGTCGTCTCGCCGCTGGCCGTCCACGCCGACGCCGCGTACTCCCAGGCCGCGAACTCGTCCGGGAACACCACCTTGAAGCGGCCCGACCTGCCGAAGTCCTCGCCCGACGCCATGCCCGTGATGACGCTGCGGTTCTGCGGGTTCTCGATCTTGAGGTACGTGCGCCACGGCTTGTCCGCCTTCCAGCCCGCCGGCTGCATCCAGTCCGGCAGGCTGTTGACCATGAACAGGAACTTCCAGAACAGCGTCGTCGGGTCGCCCGCCTTGTCCACGAAGTCCACGATCTTGCTGCCCAGCAGCGCCGTGAACCCCATCTCGAACAGCCACCCGTGCAGGATCACCGCCAGCACGCACCACGTCGCCCCGGTGTCCCGGCTCTTCTCGGTCAGCCCGTCCTCGCCCCGGTCGATGTGGTCCTTGACCCACGCCACGTACTCCTCCTGCTTGGGGAACAGCAGGAACGGGATGTAGCGCCGCGCCGGGTCTTTCAGGCGCGGGTCGAACGTCCAGCAGAACACGTTGATGAAGAAGCCCACGTCCCGCGCCGCCTTCGCCACCAACACCTTGCGCGCCGCCTCCACGGTCGCCGCCTGCTCGGGCGTCGGCCTGTCCGGCATCGTCGCCGCCGCCAGGAACTCGTACCGCTGCCGGATCGTCACTCACGCCTCGTCACGCCCGGCGATCTCCGCCTGCGCCGCTTCCAGCCGCCACGCCAGCCACAGCACGAAGGCCTCCGCCGTCATTCCCGCCGCCATGCCCACCAGCATCCAGCCGACCCACGCCATGACAC
>CAXUCQ010000030.1:0-4059 GCA_964249295.1 uncultured Armatimonadales bacterium
GCCCTTTGTAGCCGCCAAAAAACAGCGTCGCCGCGATGGCGCTGACGACGATCAGCGCCTTCTCATCCCGGTTCCAAAACGCCGTTGGCTTCTTCATGGGACGTATAACGGATTCTGCGCCCTTTCCGGTTCGCAGGTATAATGGAAGCATGGGACAGACGATGACACCGAAGCCGTATCGCGGGGCGACGCCCGACCCGGCGCAGGCGACGCGCGAGGCGATGGCCGTGGTGAAGCAGGGCCGGCTGCCGCTGGTCGAGATCTTCTACTCGCTGCAGGGCGAGGGCGGGCGGACCGGACAGGCGACCGTCTTCGTGCGGTTCGCGGGCTGCAACCTCGCGTGCGAGTTCTGCGACACGGACTTCCGGGTGCAGTCGGCGCACACGGAGGACGAACTGCTGGACGAGATCGCGCGCGTCGGCGGCGACTGCCGCTGGGTCTGCTTCACGGGGGGCGAGCCGACGCTGCACGACCTCCGTTCGCTGTGCGCGCGGCTCCACGCGCGCGGCTACCGGCTGCAGATCGAGACCAACGGCACGCGGCCCCAACCGGACTGGGAATTGGACCACATCACGGTCTCGCCCAAGCAGCCGCAGGGCGGCAGGCTGCACTCTTGGTACGAGGCCCATGCGACTGAGTTTAAGTACGTGGTGGACGGCGACGCGGACCTCCGCCGGGCGCTGGACGGCGCGCGCGCGCACGGCAAGACGACCTGGATTCAGCCCAACGCCCTCAACCCGGCGGCGACGGCGCTTTGCGTGCAGGCGGTGCAGTCACACCCGACTCTGCTGCGCTTGTCGCTGCAGACACATAAACTGCTGCAGATCCGCTAAGCGCCCCGGCGGTTTACGCGCCGCGCCGCCGGGGGTAGAGTGGGGGTGGAGGCAGGCTATGAAATACTAGAACACGCTCCTGACGCTGGCGGTCACCGCGCTCGCGGTCCCGCTGCTGAAGGCGCTCTACGATTGGGCGCAGCAGCCCGCTCCCACGACGCGGCTCGGCAACACCCCGAAGGTCACCAAGCTCGTGGAAAAAACACTGCACGAACACACCGGCGAGGAGTCCCCGTTCGTCCATGCGTTCGAGGAGGCGCTGGAAGAAGAAGCGCACCACGACAAAGCTCAGGCCGGTTCGGCCGGCCCGCGCGCATAGACAGGCCAACGAAAAAAGGGCGGCCACAGTAGGGCCGCCCTTCTCCTGCGTTCTCAAGACTGGAGATAGTCGCGCAGGCGCTTCTTGCGGGCAGCAGAGCGCAGTTTGCGCAGCGCCTGCGACTCGATCTGGCGGACACGCTCTCGGGAGATGTGCAGTTCGTCGCCGATCTGCTGGAGGACGGACTTGTCGTCCTCGTCGAACCCGAAGCGCTTTCGCATCACGATCTGCTCGCGATCATCGAGCGTGCTGAGAATCGCCTCGATTTCGCCCCGCATCTCCTGGGCGATCAGTTCGTCCTGTGGGTTCGGGGCGGTCCGGTCAAGGATCAGGGTGCCGAGAGAGGTGCTGTCGTCGCCGACTGTCATGTCGAGCGAGATCGGGTCCTGTGTCGTCTGCATCAGGCTGTTGATCTTTTTCAGCGACAGCCCCGCGTGGGCCGCGAGCTGCTCGACCGTCGGCTCTTCACCCAACTCGCGCTGGAGCTCGGCACGGGATTTGTCGATCTTGCGCAGGCTTTCCGAGATGTGCGCGGGCAATCGGATCGACTTGGCCTTGTTGTCGATGGCACGGCCGATGCTCTGCCGAATCCATTGCGTGGCGTAGGTGCTGAACCGATACCCCATGTGCGGGTCGAAGCGCTCGGTGGCGGTCATCAGACCGATCGCGCCTTCTTGGATCAGATCTTCCAGCGGGATGTTGCTGGCGAGGTAGTTCTTGGCGATGGAAACGACGAGGCGCATGTTGGCCTCGATCAGACGCTCCTTGGCGGCCAGGTCGCCGAAGCGCACCCGGCGGGACAGCGTTTTCTCTTCGGCGGCGGTCAGCAGTTTCGTCCGCGTCAGTCGGTTGATGTAGGACGCGAGGTCATCGCTGAAAGATCCCGCGCCGCCGCCGTCGAACGCACCGGGCGACGGCCCTCGTCCGGGGCCTGTCAGCGCGTCATCCATGTCGTCGTGCGTCGCTCCGTGGTGCGCCATACCGTTCTGAACTCGGACGTGAAAAGGGCTGGCCGTTGTGGTCATTCCGTGCGTTGCTCCCAGTTGCTGCAGAGACACATCGTGACAGCCCTTGTCCAACGTGGTTGCAGATCATCATTCGGCGCGGCAGAGCGGTATTCCTGCATTCTTTCGCAGTCACTATACCCGACTTTCCGAGGTTTGTCTGCCGGGCTTTCTACCGTACCCATTTTTGCTGAGATGAAACACCCGGTGACCCATGACCGCCCTTCTTGCCGCCCACACGATCACTGTCCGATACGACACCCGCTCAGAACCCGTCTTGGCCGGTCTCAGCCTGGAGGTCCGGGCGGGAGAGTTTTTGGGCGTCGTCGGTCCGAACGGGTCGGGCAAATCGACGCTGATCCGTGCGCTGTCGCGCGCCCTGCGGCCCGCCCACGGGGCCGTCCTGCTGGCGGACCAAGACTTGTACGCGCAGACCTCGGCCCGCCGTTCCGCGCAGCGGATCGGCGTGGTGCCGCAGAGCGCGGCCGCCGCCTTCGGCTTCACCGTGCGCGACATCGTGGGCATGGGGCGCACCCCGCACCTGCCGCGCCGCCCATTCACGGGCGAAACCGCCGGGGATGCGCAAATCGTCGCGGACGCTCTGCGCGACGCCGGCATAGAGTACCTCGCCGGTCGCATTGTGACGACACTCTCCGGGGGGGAATGGCAGCGGGTCTTGCTCGCGCGCGCGCTGGCGCAGCAGCCGGACGTGCTGCTGCTGGATGAGCCGACCGCACACCTGGACATCCGCCACCAGTGGGAAACGCTGGCGCTGGTGCGCGATCTGGCACACAGCGCGGGGAAGGCCGTGCTCGCCGTGCTGCACGACCTCAACCTGGCCGCCGCGTATTGTGATCGCCTGCTGCTGCTGTCCGGCGGGCTGGTCGTCGCGGACGGCCCGCCCGAGCGCGTCCTGACGGCGGCCCATCTCCAACAGGTCTACGGGACGCCCGTCACGATCCAGACGCACCCGTCCTCCGGGCGGCCCTTCATCCTGCCGCCTGTTGGAACATATGCGGAGCGCGGCGGGTAGGACGGAAGCCCCCCAGCCCCCAAAGATGGGGGAGCCAGAGGCCCGTCTTCCTCGCCGCCTCCGTGACACGCCTTTTATCGCGTGACGCGCTTCTCCTGCCCCCCCATCTTTGGGGGCTGGGGGGCCTGTGCGTCATAGAAAACCCTGCCCATACGGGCAGGGTTTCTTCGTGCTGAGACTGATCAGCCGACCGGGGACTTGGCCTGGGCTTCGGTCACGCTGTCGGGCGTCGGCGTGGCGCCGTGGACGCCGTTCGTCCCATTTCTGCCGTTCGTCCCGTTGCTCGCCTTGACCAACTCAGGGCGTCCGATGCCCTCGGCAACGCGGCGGCCATAATCGGCGTCGGCCTGGGTGAAGTAGCCGACCATGCGCTCCTGGATGCCGGGCGTGCATTCGTTCAGGGCGCCGACGAGGTTGTTGATCAGTTCGTCACGCTCGGCGTCGGTGAAGGCGCGGTAGCGCTCGCCGGCCTGGCCGAAGTTGTTCTCACGGTCGATCTTCTGGCGGACCAAAGGCCCCTCGACGTAGGGCGTGTGCGGCCTGCCCGGCTCGACGGCTTCCTTCAGCCCGCCCAGGCTGCTCGGCTCGTAGTTGATGTGCGGGTTCTCGCCGCCCGTATCCACGACGTAGGTCATCTGGCCGTCGCGCTGGTTCGTCGCCACGCTCTTTTTGGGCCACCTGCTGATGTTCGTCTTCGACCGCTTCGGGACCCAGGAAGACATCTAGGAAGACATCTAGGAAGACACTTGATGACGCTGCTGAGAAATGGGCGCGTGGTGGACCCCGCGAACGGGATTGACGCCGTGGCCGACGTGCTGATCGGCGCGGACGGGGCCGTCGCCCAGGTCGGCCCCCATCTGGACGCCGGGC